>DATAMS010000174.1:0-3513 GCA_036260495.1 Thermoanaerobaculia bacterium | reverse complement strand
AGACTCATCTCTGTGTCCTCTGTGTCTCTGTGGTTCATTCTTCCCCTACTTCGCGTCCATCCCCTCGGTCGATCGCATCACCTTCTGCAATTCTTCTTTGCTCAATGAATGGCCGCCCTTTGGTGCGCGGTATTCGTTGTTGTGGGAGACCATGAGGCGGTTGCTTTGGAAGTTGCCGTTGCGGGTCAGGGTGCCTTCGACGACGACGCCGATGTTTTCGCGGAACATTTGCGGGGGGACGCCGTTCGACGTTACGTGGACGACTTTCGTGGCGTCTTTGACGTCGAACTCGACGCCGGATGTTCCGGGGTGGCGGTGGATGGAGCCGGGGGCGACCATGCCGCCGAGGCGGATGGTGGCGCCGTAAGCTTTGTCGCCGTTGGCATAGAGGTCGGTGGGCGTCCAGTAATAGACGAGGTTCTTGTTGATGCCGCCCATGGCGATGGCGATGAAGGCGCCGGCGGCGACGATCAATGCGACCACCGTGTAGAGGCGGCCGCTGCGGCGCATGCTGGTCGTGGCGGGTGGAAAAGTGCGCGTGTCAGGCGTGCTCATGCCGTCATGATTGCTCCTCGGGTTGGAGCAGCATTGCGGCGGAGGTCACGGAGTCCTGTGATGCGAAGCACAGGCTTTGGATTCCGGCCTCATCTCCGGCACGTTACACCCGGCTTCCAATTCCTGCTGTGCGGTGCGGTCGAGGCGTCGCCATCGAATCCCCGGCCGTTCGCCAAGTTGGTACCAGAACGAGACGTCCTCATTACCTGCGAGGCCGTTCAGATCCCATAGAACATCCGGGGTCGTGAGTCCTGACTCGAATTCGCGTAAGACATGGCGGCCGAATACCCGGACTTCGGTCCGCAGTGTGGGCATCCCGGCCGGCAACACCGAGGGCATGCGGATCGTGTGTGCGGGAAAGCGTCCGTTGCTGTCGCTTCGGACTGCCGCCGTTCTTGTGGTTAGAGTCATGACACGCCCTGCCGGCACTGCCAGCCCAGCCACTAACAGCGATCCCCCGATGCTGAGATCGACGCGGACTTCCTGGGGAAGGAAAAAGCCGCCTCGCGTTAGCTGAGGTGCCAGGCGCCGGAGGATGGCCACCTGAGGTTCGCAGGACAAGGCTCGCTGCATCGTTTCGGTCAGGACGATGTGAAGTGGTGTGCCGTGCGGATGCTGGTAGTCCGTTGCGTCCATGACCAGGAAGTCGCGGACGAAGCCGGTGAACCCGAGGTGATCCACCAGCGAGCGAAGGTTCGCCATCGAATGCTCGTGAATATCGATCAACGTGAATTGCAGATCGTTGGGCGAGAGAAAGGACATCAGTGGAACCGCCAGAGGCGCGAACGGACCGGTCCCGGCATAAACGACTTCGAGGCGCTGGCCAGGAAAGCGGCGCCGGGCGGCCCGGATGGCTGCATGAAGGCCGCGAAGGAAAACTGCAGTGCGGCGCGCGTCGTTCGTACAGTTTGCAGCGAGTGCCGGCGACAGGGCCAGACCTGAAGGGAGAGAACGGCCGCCTGTTTCCAAATCCCCAGTAATCGCGCAGAACATGAGGAAGAGCTCCGAGGCAGCCTTTTCAAGAGCGGCGGAGGGGGAATGCTCGTCGAGCAAGGAGCGCGTGAGGCGGCGCAACGAGGAGCGAGCCTCAATCATGAAGTGTCATTTCGAATTCCGATAGCCGGGGCTGCGACGAATACGCAGCAAGGTCGCGAAGGATAGCTGATCTGAATCGAGGCGCGGCGGCGAGGACGCCGCCGGGCCAGCCGCCGGGACGGCGGCGTTCCGCTTCGCAGTACTTGGCTTTGCAACGAGCAAGGCCGGTCTGTGCGACCGGCCTTGCCTGATGGGAACTCAGTTCGACTCCCGACTCCCGACAGCCGGCACCCAAAACTACGGGCGCCAGCGGAAGTAGAGGCCGTATCTTGTGGCGTCGAAGTCGCCGAAGAAGCCGGTGGTTTCGTCGTACTTGTCGCGGTCCAATTCGGCGGCGAGGCCGGTTTTGTTCTTGAAATCCCACGTGGCGCGGACTTTGTGGCGGTCGATGTTGAACGGGAGCGTGCCGCGGTTGTGGAATCGCGAGAGGCTGGCGTCGATGGAGAAGGGGCCCTTCAGGTAGCTCACGCCGCCTTCGCGGGCGTTGCCGTCTTCTGTCTGCACCGATTGTCCGATGGTGAAGTTTTGCGGGAAGCGGATGCTGATGTTGCTGTCGGCACGGAACTGGGACAGCGATCCGCGGAAGTGCAGCGCTTCGATTGGCGACACTTCGATCTCGCCGCTGTATTGGCGAAGCTTGCTGTCGTAGCCGATGCCGGGATCGTCGTTGGATTGTGTGCTGCGCTCGGCCGTGACGCCTGCGCGGAACAGTTTCTTCGGGGTCATCCAGCCGGCGCGAACGCGATAGCGATTGCGGTCGCGGTAATCGGTGCGGAAGATCGGGGCATTGGCCGTGTCGTGTTTTACGGCCGCGCCGAGCAGGAATCCGGAGTGCGTGTATGCGCCGTTCAGGTCGACGGTGTGAATGCGGCGGTCGAACGTTCCGCCCTGGCTTCCCGGAACGACGATCTCCGATAGATCGGGAGCGACGGTCACGGACTGCTGCGACTCGCGGACTTCGCCGCGGAAGGAGAAGGGGCCGACGGCGTGCGCGGAGATTCCGGCGCTCACGACTTCATCGGTGCGATCGATCGCGCTGGTCGCCTGCAGGACCGTGGCGATGTCTTTGCGATCGAAACCGGCGAATGTGATGGCCTGCAGGAAGACGTCATTGATCAATGCCGAGCCGTCGAGCTCGCGTTTTTCGCGCTGATAACCGGCCAGGAGATCGATGTGCGGGGTCAGAGTGACTTCGGCCCGCGCGCCGCCGCGCGAGGTCTTGTTCTTCGCCGACGACGTCGCGCTTTCCGTCAGCCCGGTGTAGAAGCGGCTGATGGCAAACGAGGCGAACGATCCTGCCGACGATTCGCTCTCGCTGCCGTTCGAGCCGGCGGAGAAGCGGACGTAGTTTCCGATCAGGCGGACGCGATCCGACAACTGTCCGGTGATGAAGAAGTTCGTGAATGGTGTGCTGACGTGTGTCTGATCCGTGCGCGAGACCGACGTCGCGGTCACAGGTTGGCCGAGGACGTTTCCGGGCTCGTTGCCGTTGCCTGCGCCCGATGCGAGCGAAAGCGATTCCGTTCCGCGGAAACTGCGCCAGCCCTGTGTGAGCTGGCCAGCGATCGATGCGAAGTGGAAGCTGGCGCCGGCGCGGATCTCGCGGTCGCGCTCGTGCAGGTCCTGCGCGAGAACGAATTCGTCCTGGCCGAGGTGATAGGTCGTCTGGCCGGGACCGCGGTTGTCGTTGCTCGTGAAGCCGACGAACGGTGCGATGGCGCGGTCGGGCATCAGCTCGAGATCGACGTCGAACATGCGTCGCCGCCGATCTTCGGTGTGCTGGCCCGGAACGATGCCTTGATCGAACAGAGGATTGGCGAACGCGGGCAGCGCGCTGAATGCATCGGTGGAGCGGTAGCCGAG
>DATAMS010000155.1:0-4814 GCA_036260495.1 Thermoanaerobaculia bacterium | reverse complement strand
CCTATCTCTTCACGAACGCGATCCTCGTGTTCGTCGCCGGCGTGATCCTGACGGCGATTCCGTATGCGCGGCTCCGAGGAATCATCTGATGGGAGAACTGATCCCGCTCTGCTGCCCGTACTGCGGCGAAGACGTCGATCTCGATATCGACGAGGGCGGCGGAAGCCGTCAGTCGTACGTCCATGATTGTCCTGTCTGTTGCCAGCCGTGGCAGGTGGAAGTGGTCCGGGATCACGAAGGCGATTGGAGTGCGACGCTGCGAACTGGGGATGAGTAAAGCGTTTTGAACCACAAAGACACAAAGGACACAGAGAAAACTCTTCTTTGTGTTCTTTGTGTCTTTGTGGTTCAGCCTTTTTTCTCGCACCTAATCCGGATTCGTCGCCCACACCGACAGCTCCGTGATGAAGCCGCGGTCGTCCATCTCCAGCACATCGACAGCGCGGCGTGCGCGATCAGGAGGGCGATTGGAATGCGACGCTGCGAACGGGCGATGAGTAAAACGTTTTGAACCACAAAGACACAAAGGACACAGAGAAAACTCTTCTTTGTGTTCTTTGTGTCTTTGTGGTTCAGCCTTTTTCTCGCACCTAATCCGGATTCGTCGCCCACACCGACAGCTCCGTGATGAAGCCGCGGTCGTCCATCTCCAGCATCGACAGCGCGGCGTGCGCGATCTCCTGCGCGCGGAGTTTCCGATCGCTCTGGGGCCGGCCGCCGCGGAAAAAGTCCGTCTGCACTTCGCTGGGATTGATCTGCATCACGCGGATGTCGTGCTTCCGCAACTCCGCGCGCCAGCACTCGGTCATGCCGGACACGGCGAACTTGCTTGCCGCGTAGGCCGTGCCTCCCGCGAAGCCGCGCACTCCGGCGGACGACGACATGTTGATGATGTTGCCGCGCTTCCTGGCAACAAAGTGGCGGGCCGATTCGCGCGCGACGACCATTGCTCCGAACACATTCGTGGCAAACAACTGCTGCATGGCGAGCAGATCGGTATCGAGCAAGGGCGCGAAGGAGCCGAAGCCGGCGTTGTTGATCAGGACGTTATAGCCGGGCATCAGCGCGATGGTCTCTCGCACGAGCTCGACGGCTTCGCTCTCCACGCTCACATCGGCGCGGATCCCGTGTGCGCCAATCTTGTCCGCCGCCTCGAGCAGCTTCGCATCATCGCGCCCGCAGATGACGACGTCGCCACCCTTCTCTTTCAATTGCCGGGCGATCTCGAAGCCAATTCCGGAAG
This sequence comes from Thermoanaerobaculia bacterium, assembly GCA_036260495.1. Classification (GTDB taxonomy): domain Bacteria; phylum Acidobacteriota; class Thermoanaerobaculia; order Gp7-AA8; family Gp7-AA8; genus JADGNZ01. Next base: position 3,571 of record DATAMS010000155.1, on the reverse strand, counting down.
TGCCACCGGTGACCAGCGCGCGAACGTCAGAGAGTTTCATGGGCGCATTCTAGTGGCGGGAGTCGTTTGTCGGGGGTCGGGTGTCGGAGTTCCCAAGCAACGATCGGCCTTTTCTCCGACTCCCGACTCCCGATACGCGACTCCCGCGAACTCACTTCCCGCATCCGCGCGCGACCTGCGCCGCCGCGCGCGCCGTCGGGAAAAGCTCGTGCGCCGCGCGGGCGTGCTCGCAGCGCGCGCGGCCGCCCATGCGCGCGAGGCGCATCTGGATGCGGTAGCTGCCTGGGTCCATCTCCGCGGCGCGCGTGATCGAGACGCGTCCGCCGGCGCTAAAGAGATTCATGGCGATGAGTTGCTTCGCGCTGCGGTACACGCCGATGGCGGAGATGACGATCATCGCAGCGAATGCGTAGCGCCACGCAGGACGCGATGGGGCTTCGTCCGGTATCCACAACGATCCGAGCGCCGCCCACATCAGAAACGCCGGGACGGCCAGCAGGAGCACGGCATCGAATGCACCCGCCACGCATGCACCGGCGAGCGTCGCCAGTAACACGACCGCTGCGATTCCTTCCTCGGCATCGCGCGCGCGGCGCAGCTGGCGCAAACCATCGCGCGCGATTTTGAGAACCGCGAAAAGGAGGAGAAGAAACGCCGCAAGTCCGCGCTCGGTGAGAAACGCCATCCAATCGCTGCTCGGCCAGGGATTCGAGGTCATCCCCATATCGCCCTGATCGAGCGACGGATCATTCTTTGCCGCGTGCGCCGGATAGGTGACCGGCCAATTGCCCGGACCGACTCCGAACAGAGGATGCCGCGCCGCAAGCAGCAGCGACCGGCCGTACTGAATCAGACGTCCGTGCCCGCTACCCTCCTGCGCATCGGTCACGCGGCGCAACGACTCGAGATACGGATTGTCGTCGTTCCAGTGCAGCGAATTCGGCAGCACGAGCGCCGCGCCGATGCCTGCCGCGGCGATGAGCGCGATGCCCGCGAGCCGTTTCCACGTTCGGGCATCGCGGCGCAACACTTTCGAGAAGAGCATTGCCGCAAACACCACGAGCGCGGTGATCGCGAACGCCAGCCACGCCGCACGCGAGCGCGTCAACACGAGTGCGACCAACACGAGCGCGGCGCCGATCGCGCGCCATCCGTACGCGCGCCGGCTGCGCGCGGCCATCGCGCTGAAAAGCAGCAGCGGCAATCCGAACGCCGCCACGTGCGCGACGAAGTTGCGGTTGCCGAGGGTGCCGCCGGGAGCGCGATTCTCGGAGAAGAGGTCCATCCGCACTCCGTACGTCTGCAGCAGAGACATGACGGCGACGAGCATGACCGCCAGCCCCAGTCCATGAATCACCGCCCGCGCCAGACCGGCATTTCGTAACGCCCGGGCCACGCGAAAAAGCACGATGCTCGACGTGCTGATTGCCAGCGCGCGCAACGCCAGCCATCGATTCGCCGCCATCAACGCGGAGAGCGCGCTGAGCAGAACGTAGCCGGCCAGAAACACTTCGACGCGCGTGACGTCTAGGCGCGACATCGCGCGAACGACGAGGAGTCCGGCCACGACCGCGGTCAGATGAAACGCCAGTTCTTTCGGAACGAAAAAGCGATCGAGCTCGAAGACGTGCAGCGTGCTGACGACCATCACGACGGCGATCGCGCCCACCTGCATGACGCGCAGCGCCAGTTTCTCCGCGCCGCTGGCCTCGGGGGCGATGGGCGCGGCAATCGTTTCGAAATCTACCATCGGCAACGCGCACTACCCTACCGCGAAATGCGGCGGCGGCGTTCAGTGCCGTTTGAAAAACTGCACGTCCCGCTCGTGCGCCTCGGCTGCCGCGCGGGTCTTGAACGTGCCGAGGTTGCGGCGCTTGCCGGTGCTGGGATTTTTCTTGCGCGAGTAGAGGCGGTACTCGCCGGTTTTGAGCTTGCGAATCATGGCGATTGGAAATTGCAAAGGGATCGCCAATTCGAAGGGTCGCCGCCGGGCCGGCGGCGGTACAGCCGTCGAGCCGGCGGCGCTACGTTTGCGGCGCTACGTTTGACCTCGGAAACTAATCGCGCTCGAACCGCGTCCCACAGCAAAACAAATTTCGCGCGGAGGCCTTATGACCCGGAAGTTTCTTGCTGTCCTCGCCCTCTTCCTGTTCGCCTCGGCACTTCAGGCTGCTGATCTCGTCAGTGGCGTTCGTTACAAACTCTCCGCGGGCGATCTGGCCAGCGGTATCGCCGCCGTCGAGGATTACAAATTGGACAAAGGCGTCGACGCCGAATATCTCAACGCCGTCGGCTGGCTTGCGCGCGGCGCGGAGATGCAGGGAAGGAGCGAGGTGGCGAAGGCGTACGTCGCCGAGTTGCGACGCGAGATTCCCGTCGAGAAGCCCGATCTCCTTACTCCCTTCGGCGCCGCCATCGAAGTCGAGGGACGGTTGATCGCCGCGCAGAACGGGCGAGGAGCCGCGATCCGCTATTTCAACAGTGAACTGGAGCACGCAACCGCGCCATCGTTGCGATCGCGCATTAACAAGAACATCAACCTTCTGTCGCTCGAAGGTCACCAGCCTCCCGCGCTCGAGACGGCGAAGTTCATCGGCGCGACGCCGGTCTCGCTCGACGCGCTTCGGGGAAAGCCGGTACTCCTTTACTTTTTCGCACAGGGATGCGGCGATTGCCGGGCGCAGGCGCCATCGCTGACGCGCGTCTGGAAAAAGTATCAATCGAAAGGCTTGTCGCTGATCACCGCGACGCGCCTTTACGGCAGCCTCGGCGAAAACAAGCCGGCCACGCCAGCCGAGGAGCAGGCGCAGATCGAGAAGGTGTGGGGCGAGCTTTACGCGGGACTCGACGGCGTTCCGGCCATCATCGATACCGACACGATGGTTCGCTACGGCGTCTCGGCCACGCCGACGTTCGTCCTCATCGATCGCAAAGGCCTCGTGCGCATGTACGCGCCGACGAGGATCTCCGAGGCCGAGTTGTCGCGCAGCATCGACGCGGTGCTGGCCGAGGCGCCGTGACCTCGGACGCTACAACCCGCGCATGCGGCAGGCTACGAGAAGCAGACCGAAGCCGATGATCCACGACCAGAGCGCGATCACCGGCGTGATGGCCTGGATATGGCCAAAGTGTCCGGCCAGCGCAACGATGTAAAGAATGAGACAGATGATCCAGGTGATGTTCGTCGGTGCATTACCGCCGCCACGTGCCATGTGCTTCTCCTTATTTTCGGGGAACACTCAAGGCACTGCACGCCGCGAGCCATCGGCCGCGCTCGCTACTTCCCAGCTCGCTCGATCGTGAACTTGCCGAAGGCGATTCCGACGTCGACGCCTTTGCCTTTTCCGACGATGCTGAGCGAAACCTCGCCCTTCGTCATCGCCGAGGCCTTCGTCGATTTGCCGGCGCCCGCATGCGCTTCGCTCTGGACGTAGGTTCCGAAGAGCTCCGAGATCCCGCTGACGTCGGTGAACGTGCCGTCACCGTCGATCGTCGAGCGGCCGAACGTGATCCCGCCGCCTTTCGAGGTGATCTTGACGCGCGCGCTCTGCCCGTTGTCGCACGAGATCGT
>DATAMS010000138.1:0-4823 GCA_036260495.1 Thermoanaerobaculia bacterium | reverse complement strand
GTTGATCGTCCATTCAACATTTACATTCAACAACCAACATTCAACATTTGCTTTGACGCGCCGCCCTCTCCGATAAACTCACGCCCATGCGGCTCGCGACTCTTCTCTTTCTGATCGCTACTGCCGCATCCGCTGGCATCGTCGATGATCTCGACGACGTCGCGAAATGGACCGCGGCTCCGTCAGATGGCGTCTCGCTGAATCTCGCGGAAGACCACGGCGCGATGCGGATGGACTTCGATTTTCGCGGGCACGGTGGGTGGGCGGCGGCGCGGCGCTCCGTCGATCTCACGCTGCCAGACAACTATCGATTCACTTTTCGCCTGCGTGGGGAAACGCCGCCGAACACGCTCGAGATCAAGTTCATCGATCCGTCGGGCGAGAATGTCTGGTGGGTGCGGCGGGTGGCGTGGGAGTTTCCGCGCGATTGGACGGAGGTCGTCGCGGACAAGCGCAACATCGAGTTCGCGTGGGGACCATCGCCAAATCATGTGCTGACGAAGATCGGCGCGATCGAGGTCACTGTGACAGCGGCCAGCGGCGGCAAAGGAAGCGTGTGGCTCGACCGGATCACGTTCGATGAGCTGCCGGTGGACGCATCGATTCCGATCGTCACGGCGAGCAGTGTAGCGGCGGGAGAAGCGCCTGATCGCGCCATGGACGGCCGTAGCGACACGGCGTGGCGATCGGCGTCGGGCGGATCGCAATCGCTGACGATCGACTTCCACAGCGTGCGCCAATTCGGCGGCCTGATCGTTCAATGGGCAGGCGGTTTCGCGACGAATTACGACGTGGCCACGTCGACCGGCGGAAAGGATTGGACCGTCGTCCGCAGCGTCAGCGAAGGCAACGGCGGACGCGATTACCTGCAAGCGCCGAACGCCGCCGCGCGCTACGTCCGGCTCGACCTCAAGAGCGGCGCCGGCGATTACGCCATCAGCGAGATCACCATCGAACCTCCCCGCTTCGGCGACCGGATGATCAACGTCTATCAAGCGATGGCGCACGACGCCCCTCGAGGACGATACCCGCGCGGACTGACCGGCGAGCTCGCGTACTGGACGATCTTCGGTGTCGATCGCGACGAAGGTGCCAAGCCGCTGCTCTCGGAAGATGGCGCGATTGAGACGCCGGCCGGCTTCACGCTCGAACCATTCGTGCGCATCGACGGGCGCCTCATGACCTGGGCGGACGTGACGACGTCGCAATCACTCGAACAGAATTCGCTTCCGCTGCCGTCGACGACGTGGCGTCATCCCAAGTTCACGCTCGAGATCGCACCGTTCGGTGCAGGCTCGCCAGCCGCACCGATCGGCTACGCGCGCTACAAACTTCGCAACCGCAGCAATCATACCGAGCGCGCGCAATTCTTCGTCGCCATCCGCCCGCTTCGCGTCACGCCACCGTGGCACGAGCTGAACATCGCCGAGCTGACGGCGCCAATTCGATCGATTCGTTGGAATGGGTCGGAGCTGGCCGTCGATGACACGCGCGTTATTCCGCTGACGAAACCATCGCACGTTGCCGCATCGACGTTCGATGGCGGAGACGCGATGCTTGCCGGGGTGTGGGGGGTCGGGAGTGGGGAGCCGGCCGGGGAGCCGGCGGTCGGGAGTCGGGAGTCGGAGAAGAACCCGAAGTCAAATCGGCGCGCCTTATCTCCGACACCCGACACCCGACGCCCGCCACCCGCGAATCCGACCCCCGACACCCGACATCCGACACCCGTCGTCGACGATCAGCACCACGCTTCCGCCGTCATGATGTGGGACCTGACTCTCGCGCCCGGCGCGGAGCGGATCATCGACATCGCTACGCCTCTTCACGCGCATGACACGCAGACGATCCCGACGGATGTCGCGCAACAGCGGGCAAACGCGATTCGTTACTGGCGCAAGATCGCCGATCACGTTTCGATCGACATCCCCGCCGCGCGCGATCTCGTCGATACCGTTCGCGCCAACGTCGCCTTCAACCTCCTCGGCCGCGACGGTCCGGCCATCCGCGGCGGCGCGCGCAACTACCGGCGAAGTTGGATCCGCGACGGCTCGCTCGCCTCCACGATGCTGCTGCGCTTCGGTCTTCACGACGACGTCCGCGACTACATCCGCTGGTTCGCGCCGTATCAGTTCGCCGACGGCAAGATCCCCTGCTGCGTCGACAGCCGCGGTGCCGATCCGGTGGCCGAGCACGACAGCCACGGCGAATTCATCTACCTCGTCGCCGAATACGCGCGCCTCACCGGCGATCGTTCGCTCGCGCGCGAGATGTGGCCGCATGTGTTGGCGGCGGCGAAGTACATCGATTCGCTGCGCGAGGGAGTCGCAGGCCGGGAGTCGGGAGTCGGAGCAGGCCCGGCCTCTATCTCCGACCCCCGACACCCGACTCCCGACTCCCCGTACACCGGCATCCTTCCCCCATCCATCAGCCACGAAGGCTACTCCGCGAAACCGATGCATTCGTACTGGGACGATTTCTTCGCGCTGCGCGGACTCAAAGATGCCACGTGGCTCGCGGAGCAACTCGGCGAGCGCAGTGCGGCGGCGCACTTCGCCATCGTGCGCGACGAATTCGCGCGCGATTTCCACGCATCGATCCGCAACGCCATCGCGCTGCATCACATCGACTTCATCCCCGGCTCCGCCGACCTCGGCGATTTCGATCCGACATCGACCACGATCGGCATCGAGCCCGGCGGCGACCTCGCCAATCTGCCGCGCGATGCCGTGATGCACGAGTTCACCCGCGCATGGAACGAGTCGCTGGCGCGCATGGAAGGGCGCAGCGAGTGGAAGGACTACACGCCGTACGAGCTTCGCCAGGTCGGCACCTTCGTCCGCCTCGGATGGCGCGACCGCGCACAGCAACTCCTCCAATTCTTTCTCGACGACCGCCGCCCGCCCGGATGGAATCAGTGGGCCGAGGTCGTGGCGCAGGATTACCGGGCACCAACGTACCTGGGCGACATCCCTCACCTCTGGGTAGGCTCCGACTTCGCCCGTTCCTTCATCGACATGCTCGCCTACGAGCGCGAAGAGGACGACGCCCTCGTCCTCGGCGCCGGCATTCCCGACTCATGGCTGGATCGCGGAGTTCACGTACGGGAACTTCGCACGATCTACGGCCCGCTCAGTTTTTCCGCGCAGCGCAAAGACGGGCGGGTCATGGTGACAATCAGCGGAGTACGCGTGCCGAAGGGAGGGATCGTCGTGATGCTGCCGGGAACTCGCGAGCAAGTCGTCAGGCACCTGCCTTCCAGAATCGAGCTGACGCGCTAACCACGCCCCGCTCTATGACGCTCGCTTAGCGCCTGAGCGCTTTTTCTTCGGTGCTTCAGGGAGCGCCGCGATCACCGACCGAAGAAGGTGATTCACAGACTCCGAATTGCCGAAAACCGACGCGACGTCAGGTTCCAGCACGACCGCAACAGAACCTTCTTTGATCTGAGCCGCAAACCGGTTTGGCTTTGAGGCCGCGTAGTCGAAACGGTACTCGGAACGCATGCCATCCGATGTCTTCTTAGGGGAGCTCTTCTTCATAGTCTGCTCGTTCGAATGAAGTTGTTTTTCTGGCGCTGATGATTCGAACGTGGTCAGAATACTCCACGAAGACCACGAGAAGCAGCCGGTCCACAGTCGAGTGCCCCACGATGATCTCGCGCGCCTCGTCTTCGGAGTGATTCGGATCAGCGTGGATTCGCGCCAGGTCGTTGAAGAAGACCGTTTCCGCTTCGGCAAACGCAACGCGATGCTTGCGCCAGTTCTCACGCGCCTTCCGCGGATCCCATCGGAACGGCTTCACGCGATAAGCCTACTTGATCCCAGGCCGGTGCGGCGAAGAGTGAACTCTGCGCACCGCATGAGTTACGATTGGGTGTGGCTATTCCTCCTGACGTTCGCGCGGATGCTGAAATCGCTCTTGCTGAGTTTTGCAAAGAGAACTCGAGTGAGGCGGTGGCGGATCAGTCGCGCTACGAGTTCGAGATCCTCGAAAACCACGCGTTGCTCGTCGAGCGCCGCGCGGGCTTTCTGAGCCATCTCGAATGGACTACCGTTCCGGTGGCGAAGTTCCGCTACTCGCCGGCAAAGCTCGTCTGGTCCCTCTACTGGCCGGACACGAACGAGCGCTGGCACAGGCTTTCGAATTCGAAGGCGGCGAAAGACATCCGTACGCTGCTTGCGGCCGTGAAGTCGGATACGTCCGGCGTGTTCTGGGAGTAGGTCCGCCTACTTCGGCGCGTGCAGGAACGAGCAGGCATCGATCGACTGCAGGTCGAGTTGCAGCGACGCCATGCTCTGGATGATCTCGATGCGGAACGGGATGCGGCGCGCATCGTCGGAAAGCCAGATCTTCATTCCGCCGGGCCATTTCTTTCCGCCGGGAGCATCGATCAGCTCGAATCCGATCGCCGCGACCTGCTGCCCTCCGACCGCAAATGTTTGCCGCGGTGCCGACCGGACGATCACCGGATACGATTTCCCATCCGAGTAAATCGTCGTGGCCAAAGGACCGTGAATGTTGGCGGCACTCAATCGCAGGAAGTGAATGACGCTCACGACGTCATGAAACGCGCCGGCCGGAATCGGATCGGTGCGATCCCAGCCCTTCTCCTGCGTCTCCTTGTGCCGGCGCGCGATACCAGCCGGATAGTCGAAAAGCGTCCGGTCTTTTCGTGATTTGTCCTTCCATGAATACGCGTGATACGTCATCAGGGTGCGCAGTCCGGCCGCATCCATCTGCGTCTCGTACGCATAGAACCCGGCACCCTGCCCCGCGGTGATGAGCAGGGAGCTGTCGATCGGCTTGGGGCCCGGGGTCTGGTA
>DATAMS010000137.1:0-4763 GCA_036260495.1 Thermoanaerobaculia bacterium | reverse complement strand
CCACCGCCCCCTCCGCTACAATCCGCGGCTATGAAGAATGATTCGATCCTCCTCCGCTGCGGCCGTCTGCTCATCGTGATCGCCGCGCTCCTCGCGCTCATCCCGTCGCTGATTGCACAATCGACGTACCAGTTGCCGCCGAAGGAAGTGGTCGATGCGTTCGACGCGGCGCCGTTGCCGGACGCCATCCTCAGTCCGTCGAAGAAGGTCATTGCGCTGACGTCGCGGCACGGTCAGCCATCGATCAGCGAAATCTCGCAGCCGATGCTGCGGCTGGCTGGAGCGCGCATCAATCCGAACACGTTCGGTCAGCATCGCGCAGGGCTCGTCTACGCGATTGCGTTGAAGCCGATTGCAGGCGGCACGGAAATCGATGTGAAGACGCCTGCGAACGCGCGCATCTCCAACATCCGATTTTCGCCGGACGGATCGAAGCTGGCGTTTCTCAACACACGTGGCGATGGAATCGATCTCTGGGTCGCCGATGCCGCGACGGGTAAGACCACGCTCGTCAGCAATCACGTGAACTCCACTGGCGGCGACGTCTTCGATTGGATGCCGGACAACGCCAGGCTCCTTTGCAAGGTGGTGCCCGAGGGGCGCGGTCCGGCGCCTGCCGAACCGGCGACGCCGGCTGGCCCCAACGTGCAGATGAGCGAAGGGAAAAGCGCGCAAGCGGCCACGTACGAAGACATGATCCGCACGGAGCACGATGAAGCGCTGTTCGACTACTACTTCACCTCGCAGCTCGCGTTGATCGATGCAACCAGCGGCAAAACCACGCTCGTCGGCAAGCCGTCGATCTTCGGCGGCGTCTCCCCTTCGCCGAACGGCGAGCTCATTCTCGTCACGAAGATCAAACGTCCCTTCTCGCATCTCATCCCGATGCAGGGCTTCCCCGAAGACGTCGAGGTGTGGGATCGGAAGGGCGCGGTCGTCAAACAACTGGCCGGCCGCCCGAGCCGGGAAGGCGTGCCGCTGACCGGCGTCGAGCCGGGACCGCGAGGGCATCACTGGCGTCTCGATCAGCCTGCGACGATCGTCTGGACCGAGGCGCTCGATGGCGGCAATCCGAAGAACAAGGTGCCGTTCCGCGACCGCGTGGTATCGCTGGCCGCGCCGTTCTCCGGCCAGCCGGCCGAACTAGGAAAAACTGAATGGCGCTCCGGCGGCATTTCGTTCACCGAAAAAGGCGTCGCGCTTCTCAGCGAATTCGACCGCCTCTCGCGGCGCACGCGAACGTGGATCCTCGAGCCCGGAGCGGAGCCGAAGAAGTTGTGGGACCGCAAGCAGGACGCGGCGTACGACAACCCAGGCGCGCCGGTGATGCGCATCGATGGCAGCGACAACCGCGGATTCGGCGGACGCGATGGCCTTGTGATCCAGACCGGTGATTTCATCTATCTGACCGGCCAGGGTGCGTCGAAGGAAGGCGATCATCCCTTCTACGACCGCCTGAATCTGAAGACGCTCGCCACCGAACGCCTCTTTCACAGCGCCCCGGATGCGTACGAGAACGTCATCGCTCCAATCAGTGATGACATGAAAACCGTTCTCACACAGTACGAGACGCCGAAAGATCCGCCGAACTACTTCGTGCGCGACCTCGGCACGAACGCCCGGCGTGCCGTCACCGCGTTCAAGGATCCACAGCCGCAGCTTCGCGGCGTCGAGCATCGCTACGTCACCTACCAGCGCAAAGACGGCGTGACGTTGTCGGCGACGCTTTATCTTCCGCCCGGCTACAAAGAGGGCCAGCGTCTGCCGGTGATCATGTGGGCCTACCCGCGCGAATTCGGCGACGCCGGCAGCGCCAGCCAGGTCACCGGATCGCCGAACCGCTTCACGATCGTCAGCGGCTACTCGCATCTCTTCCTGCTGCTCTCCGGCTACGCCATTTTCGACAATCCGACGATGCCGATCATCGGCGCGGGCGAGACGGCGAACGATACGTACGTCGATCAACTCGTCTCCAGCGCCGAAGCGGCGATCGACAAGGTGGTGGCGATGGGTATCGGCGACCGCGACCACATCGGCGTCGGTGGCCACAGCTACGGCGCGTTCATGACCGCGAACCTGCTCGCCCATTCGCGCCTTTTCCGCGCCGGTTTCGCCGAAAGCGGCGCCTACAATCGCACGCTCACACCCTTCGGTTTCCAAAGCGAGCGCCGCACGTTCTGGGAAGTGCCCGACCTCTACGCGAAGATGTCGCCGTTCTGGTACGCCGACAAGATCAAAGACCCGATCCTCCTCATGCACGGCGAAGCCGACGACAACTCCGGCACGTTCCCCATCCAATCCGAACGTTTCTACATGGCCCTCAAAGGCCACGGCGCAACGGTCCGCTACATCACGCTCCCCAACGAAGCGCACGGCTACGCAGGACGGGAAACACTGCTCGATGTGTTGGCGGAGAGGGTCAATTGGTTTGATAAATACGTGAAAAACGCGGCGGCACGGACGGTTACTACGACCGCGCCTTAGGCATTCGGGATGAGAAATCTGTTCACGCGAAGACGCGAAGACGCGAAGTCAGTGTGGTTGTTGACGATGCGTTTGATGCCTTCTTTGAACCTCGGCGTACCGAAGTTAATCAAGAGGCCCAGCGGAAGCTTGAGCAGTCGAAAGTACGTCAACAGTTGTTTTGGATGGACTGAGGCCAGTGTCTCGACAGACTTTAGCTCCAGCACGAGACAATTTTCGACGAGCAAATCCAGGCGAAGGCCTTCATTGAAATGCATTCCGTCGAAGTCGAATGCGACGACCCTCTGGCGTTCAATACGAAGGCCCCGGCGTTCCAACATTCTCGCAAGCACCGCTTCATAAACGGACTCGAGCAGGCCCGGCCCAAGTTCTTTGTGTAGATGAAACGCGCTATCAACGACGACGGCGGAAACCTCTTCAACGTTCATCACCGCTCCTCTTCGCGCCTTCGCGTCTTCGCGAGAGCAACCCGAGGCTCCCTCGGAGTGATCAGGAACGCAACTTTTTCTACTAGCCGTAGATCACGCGAAGGCGCGAAGTCCAACTCCTACTTAACCCCATCCCGCAAATTGACGATGTGGGCGGCTTTGATTGGCGTGGCGCCGCCGGTCACAGTGGGCGGATCGGTGTAGACGATCGCGGAGAGGCCGATGGCAGTGCGGGCCTGATTGAGTGCGGTTCGTAGCTCATTCTGGTGAAGTGCTTTGATTATCACTCCCGACGCCAGGCTGGGGTCGGTGAAGGATTGGGCGCCGAGGTTGGCGGCGGCGCGCATGGCGTTCACGGCGGTGCGGAGTTGCGTTACGTGGACCGCTTTCGCGGCGACACCCGTGTTGAGCGGATCGTCGGTGAATATCGTCGTTGTGGCGGGATCGATTGTGCTGAACGCAGACATCGTCGCGCCATTGATCGCGCGTACTTTGTAGAGATAGGTCGTATTGGCCGTGAGACCGGAGTTGTTTACAGAGAGCGAGGCGGTTGTCGTCAACGTGGTGAAACCGTTGTTCGCGGCTCCGAAGTTGAGGCTGCGCTGGATCTCGTACGTCGCTGCGCCGGCGACGGCGGACCAGGAGATCGTCACCAGGGAGGCGCTCGTTGCTGTGGCCAGCACGTTCGTCGGAGCGGAGAGTGCACCGGCCGCGCCGGTGATCTCGAGGTGATTCGCCGCTCCGGTCAGGTCGCGATTGAGTGTGATCCAGAGCTCATTGGCGCCGGTGCGAACAGAAGCGAAGTAGTCAATGTCCGCGGCGAGAGTTGTGCTCGCGAATTTCACCGACAGAGGATCGGCGCCGGTCGTGTAATTACTGAGGATGATCAGCGGCTTCTTGAGCGTTCCCGAGCCGACGGCGATGTTTGCATCGAGGTTGCTATTCGTCGCGCTGAATGCCAGCGCGCCATAGACATGGTTGTAGCCGGCCGGCGCATACGTGACGTTGTCGGCGCGTGTAACGCCCGCTGGGCCGGCGGTTACGACCGAGCCTGCTCCGCCGGCCGTTGTCAGCGTCAGCGACTGAATGGTTTCCACTTGCGTTACCTGCGCGTCGACCGGGAGTGCGCTCTGCTGCCCCAGCACGACGTACGTCGAATAGCTTTTCTTCGGATAACCCGGAGCGGTGGTGAGTGACGATTCCACTGCGCCATTATTGATTCTGTACGACGTCTGTCCGATGAAACCAAACTGCGTCTTCCAGGTCATCCGGGCGTTATTCGTCGTCCCGCCTGAGTACAGATTGTCACCGATCGTCTGATACGGCCAGTTGTCGCCGTCGGGAATTGCGTGGGCGCCCGCGCTATGGACGTTATCCGCCTGCGTCTTGTGCCAGTACGGAGTGATGTCGCTGCCGATGCCAAGATCGCGGGCTCCGCCTGCGTCCTGCTGCGTGATCGTCTGTGTTTGCACGATTCCCATCGCGGCGTCATTCCTGGCTGGATTGTCCGCAGTGAGCGGTGCATCGAGCCATACTTTCACGTAAGGAACCGTGTTTGTGGCTGTCCAGTTGAATGGACTGTCCCACGTAACTCCGGTGCCCTGAGCGTTGGTCGACGTGAACTTATAGAAATCTCCCCACGCCACACCGTTGAGATCATTGAACCCATAGCCGTCGATGTTGAGCTCACCGTATGGAGCACGGGAATCGTCGTAATACATATCGGCAGCGACCGGCTGGCCTCCATTCGCGGCGATCTGATCGACATCGTAGGTGACGGCCCAGAGTGGATTGTCGTGGCCCGTGGAGAAGACCCAATCGATCGTGACAGGGAGATAACGGGTAATGATC
>DATAMS010000134.1:0-10142 GCA_036260495.1 Thermoanaerobaculia bacterium | reverse complement strand
AAAGTCCTTGTCTTCGCTAGCATAGGAAAGAAACACGTGCTTCGTAGTCATGTTGATGAGGCACGCACGTGTGTGTTGAGCACCGATCCTGGGCGGTGATCAAACGCGCGTGTCATCCTCCTTCAATAAGGAGTGCCGGTGACGATCAGTTCCCTACCCGCTCAATACACCTCTTTTGTAATGCCCTCAATGAAACCTGATCGTCAAACTAAAAATCACCGGCACCGGTTTGCCTTCCGAGGTTCCGGGGTGGAAGCGCCACTCATGAACTGCTTCTAACGCGGCGTAGGAAGCTGACGGACCGGGAGACTCCACGATCGTTGGCTGGCGCACCATGCCGTCAATGTCGATGACGGTTTTGATTACGACTTGCGAGGCGCCGATCGCAGCGATGATTCCCGGTCGGACGGGTTCTTGGCGATGGATCACTTCAGGCCCTTTATCTGCGGGCGATGAAAAGGCTGCGCGGCTGACAGGCGAATCGGGATCTTTCTTCGCCAGCGCTTTTCTTGGAGGATCGAGAGCAGCGGCAACTTGCTGATACCAAGTCGCGTCGTCCGTGTTGCCGAGGCCTTCTTCGGCGGATGCGCGGAGTGAGACGGTGTCGGCCATCAGCCGGATTGCTTCGGCGTTGGCGCCGAGACGGTCGACCATTTGATTGGCGAGCTTGATTGAAGCCTTTCGCGCCGCGGCATATTGCTTCTGTTGCAATTGCGTCTCGATTGCCGCCTGATCACGTCGCCAGTCGCCGGCGGTGTCGGCAGATGCAGCGAGAGATGCGCAGAACAAGAACGCGAGACTGCACGTCAAAGTCTTCATCATCATCTCTTCGTAATCGCCGTCAATCGTCCCTTTGCCTCCGCATGTTCCGGATCGATTTTCAGCGCGTCTTCGTAACAGCTTTGCGCGCGGGCGGTCAGGCCTTCGCTGCGGTAAAGATCGCCGAGGGAGATGAGGGTGTCGATCGAATTCGGGTCGAGGGAAAGAGAACGTTGAAAGCTTTCGGCGGAATCACGGCGCCATTTCGGATTCCGCTCCTGACACGCTCCCAGAAGGTGCCAGGCCTCGGCATCATCCGGTTTGTACGCGACCGCTTGTTTGAGCAGGATGATGGCGCCGTAGTAGTCGCCCGACGCGCTCAGCTCCTTTGCGTGCTGCACGTTCTGACGGGCGATCGAGTGCCGTACGGCGCGCCGCTGCAAGTCTTCGTTCCCGGCGCCCTGGCCCGGCTCCTGATTCAGTAGTTTGTCGTAAGCCTGGCGCCGCGCTGGATTTTCGAGAGCTCTTATGGCCTCGTCGATGCGTTTCGTGATCGCGGTTACCGCATCCTTCACCACGGCCGGATAGCTTGCCGGTGAATATCGCCCTTTCTGTTCCTCCGCGGAGGCGATGATTTGTGCGCGCGAGGCGGCGCGCGGCACGTCGAGCAACTGGTAGTGATCGAGCGAGGCCAATCGCCGCGACAACGCCACCGCACGCAGAGAGCGTTGATCGTCCGGTCCGAGCGCCGCCAGCAACTCGAGATCGCGTTGCGTGTCGCTCTCCTCGACGGCGGCAGTCGCTTGCGCGCGCGAATCGTCGATGACCGTGAAGACGCCCAAGGTCATCATGGCGATGACGACGCGCGCCGCCAGCAGCGAGTCGCTCAGAAACTGTTTCAGGAACGATTCGATCGTCTGCGGTTTGGAAAGCGCCTCGGCCAGCCGGCGCTCCGCATCGGTCAGCGGGATGGCGTCGAGTAACGATCGTTCCGCCGGATCGGGCTCGATCGTGCGACTGAGGTCGCCGAGGGAGCGGCGCAACATGAGGCCGTTGGTGATCGCGCGTATGCCATCGAGAACGATCGCGGCCGTCGATTGCAGAAAGACGCGCTTCTCCGGCTCGATGGCTTGTTCATCGCTGAATGCCGCCGTCCCTTCTTCGAGCGAAAAGAGTTGTACGAACTGCAACGTCAGCCATTCGCGCAGGAACGTCTGCCGTTTCGACATGTCGAAGAAGCCGGATTCGTGAAACACCTCCACGGCTCGGGATGGATCCTGCGTCGCGAGCTGCAATGCTTGGGCAGGGGAGATGACGCTACGGCGGACGAGGAAGTCGGCCAGCGAATCTTCGGGCGCGGCAGACGTAATCAGAACCAGCTCGCCCTGCGCCCAGAAAAGGGTTTTGCGCAGCCGGCCCTGAACGATGGTCAGTGAGCCACTTCGGCGCTGTTGCAGGATTTCACCCGCCATCACAGCGAAGGGTGTGATCTCGATACGCTCCAGACTCACGCCGCATCCCTCAATTCGATTAAGGCTCTGCTTTTAGCACAATGTGGCATGAAACGGGCTCCGTCCGGCTTCGTCTCATTGCTGTTGCAAGACGGGCAGTGCGGCCAGAATGCCCCGTCCATTGACGTTGTTCCGTTCTGCCGAGTGTGCTCCGAGGTGATGATGAAACCAGTAAAAAAGATAGCCGTTCTGCTGCTGATGCTCATGGCGTTCAGCGCGGCGGCGTGGGCCCAGGTACCTTCCGACGACGCGTACGAATTCATCCTTGCCAAACTTGCCGCCGATGAAGGCAAGCTCGACGAGGCGCTGTCACGGATTGACAAAATCATCGCCAGGGATCCGCAGAACACCGTCGTCCTTTTCGAGCGCGCCATGATCCTCGTCGATGCGTCGAAGATCGATGCCGCGGAAACCGAGCTGCGCAAAGTCGTTGCCTTGCAGCCGAACTTCTTCGATGCCGAGCGCGTTCTCGGCCGCGTTCTGCTCGAGCGCGCCGGTAGCGACCGCACCAAGCTCGATGAGGCGCTCGTCCATCTTCAGAACGCCTTCCGCATCAATCCCGATGATCTCAACACGGGCATGGCCATCTCGCAGATTTACTCGACCAGCGGGCGGCCAGCCGAAGCGGAGAAGGTCATCGCCGCGATGCTGGAGCGCGCGCCCGATCAGCGCGGACTCAACTACAGCTACGCGCTCGTTCTGACGAAGCTCGGACGCGGCGCGGAGTCGGTCAAGTATCTGGAGCGTGCCGTCGAGGTCGATCCGACGTTCGGCCAGGCCATCCAGCAACTCGTCGAGATCTACCAGAGCACGAATCAGTGGGAGAAAGCGGCGGAAGTCCTGCAGCCGCTGATCAACGACGATCCCACAAATCTCGATTTTCAGCGTCAGCAGGCCTACTTCTATCTTCGTGCCGGTGCTTCGGAAAAAGCGCGAAGTCGTTTCGCCGCGCTGCTGGCCGCCGATCCGAAAGACACGCATACGCAGTTCTACCTTGCCGAGTCGCTCAGCGATCTGGAGCGCTACGAAGATGCCGAGAAGATTTACCGGCAGCTTCTCGAGAAGACGCCCGACGATCCTGACATTCTCGTCAGCTTCGGACTCTCGCAGATGGGTCGGAAGAAGTTCGACGACGCTGCGAAGACGTTCCGCACGCTGCTGGCCGTTCCTGATGTTCCCGAGGGCGCGGTGACGATTGCGAAGACGCAGCTCGCGCTCGTCGATCTGCAGAAGGGCAACTTCCAGACGGCCATCGACGCCGTCAAACCGTTGTTCATCTTTCACGACAAACCAAATCCGCAACCGATCAACATCGCCGTCGAGGCGTTGAAGAAACAGAAACACTACGCCGAAGCCGCGGCCATGCTGCAGCCGCTCGTGGATAAGTACGCGTCCGATCCATTCGTCAACGCGCGCTACATCGAGATGCTGGCCCGCGCCGGCGACAAAGACCGGGCGCGCGTCGCCGCTTCCACGCAGTCGAAATTCGGCGCTCACAACACGATTTCCGCCGCGGAAGCGTACGTGCAGGCGGAGCAATACGAACCGGCCATCGCCGTAATCAAAGATGCGCTGCGCACGAAGCCCGACGATCTCGATCTTCAGCTCGAGCTCGGCGCGGTGATCGAGCGTTCCGGCGACAAAGCAGGCGCGGAGAAGATGTTTTCGGAGATCCTGGACAAGAACCCTGACAACGGCAGCGCCCTCAACTACCTCGGCTACATGTACGCCGAGCAGGGCGTTCACCTCGACCGCGCGGCGACGATGCTGACGAAAGCGGTGGAGCTGGAGCCGCACAATGGCGCGTATCTCGACTCGCTCGGCTGGACCTATTTTCGTCAGGGCAAGCTGGAGCTCGCAGAAAAATATCTGAACGATGCCGCGCAAATCCTTCCGCGCGACGCCACGGTTCACGAGCACCTTGGCGACGTTCTCGCCAAGCGGGGCGACGCCAATCGCGCGCTTTCGCTCTACCGCGTCGCGCTGACTCTCGATCCCGAATCGAAGGACGAGGCCAAGCTGCGCTCGAAGATCGCCGAGCTGGAAAAACAGCAGCAGGCGCAGCAGACTCCTCGCTGAAATGCGCCGCGCGCTAATCGTTTTGGCGCTTTGCGCCGTCGCCGCCGGCTGCCGGACTGCCCGTCCGGCAGGGGAGGAGACGCCGCTCGCGCCGCTGACATCGACGTCGGCCGATGAGGCCGCGCGCCAGCTCGCCGCGCGCCGCGCGCAGATGACGAGCGAGCGCGCTCTCCTTATGATCCGCGCGACGAACGAGGGGCGCTCGCTCTCGTTACGCGCACAACTCCAGATCGACAACGGCGGACGCATGTTGCTCACCGCGTACACGCCGTTCGGGACGAATGCGATCCGCCTCTACGCCGAAGGCAGCGAGGTTACGTTTGTCAACGACCTCGAAGGGACGTGGTGGCACGGGGGCGTGGCCGAATTCGGCCGCAGCTTCGGATTCTTCGGGTCTGCGTCGCCGTCGTCGATCGGCCTGCTGCTCATGGGGCTCCCCGCCGGCAGCGGCTTCACATACGAATACGCAGCCACGGGACTCAAACGCGCCAACGCCGGCGATGTCGTAGTCGTCTACGATCCGCCAGCGTATCCGCCGCAACACATCCTGGTGACCCACGGCGCGCAAAGTCTCGACATCCAGACGCAGGAGTCAGCGACGACGACCGCCGCGATCATGCCGCCCGCGATTCCATCGGATTACCGATGCTGCTTCGTGCCGAAGATGTGAGGTTGCAACGGAAAAGGCATTTCACGCGGAGGCGCGGAGATCACGGAGAAGACCTCTGCGCCCTCCGCGTCTCTGCGTGAAACGCTTTTGTGCACAGTGATGACACAGCCAGAATCCATCATCGAAATCCCCGCGTACGCGAAGATCAACTGGTCGCTGCGCATCACCGGCGAGCGCCCGGACGGCTTCCACGATCTCGAGACCCTCTTCCAAACCATCTCGCTGCACGACAAGATCGCGATCCGCGAGTCGGACCGCTTCTCACTGACCTGCAACGATCCGTCGATTCCCGTCGATGACACCAACCTCGTTCTCCGCGCCGCGCGTGCCCTCGGCACGCCACCCGTCGCCATCGACTTGAAGAAATCGATTCCGGCCGGCGGAGGCCTCGGCGGCGGTTCCTCCGACGCCGCGGCCGTGCTCGTCGCTCTGTCCAAACATTTCGGCATCGACAAGCCGCTCGCCAAACTCGCCCTCGACCTCGGCTCCGACGTTCCCTTCTTCCTCACCGGCGGCACCGCTTACGCCACCGGCCGCGGCGAAGTGCTGACGCCGATGCCGCCGGTCGCCGGCATCCCGCTCCTGCTGCTGATTCCGAAAGAGCGCGTGAGCACCGCCAACGCATTCGCAGCACTGCGCCGTTTCTCGCGGCCGATCGGCATCGACCGCTACCGATCGATCATCGACGATGGCTTGCTCCACGACGCCGGCGAACTGACAAACGATTTCGAAGAGCCGATCTTCGTGCTGCTGCCGCGTCTGCGCGAGCTGAAAGCGAGGCTCCTCGATGCCGGCGCGGTGTGGTCAGCGATGTCCGGCTCCGGATCGACGATCGTCGCCGCATTCGCGGAGACGAAGGCCCGGGATGCCGCGATCGCCAAATTCAGCGACGTCCGGGCCGTCGCATCGGAGACGAAATAAAAAGGCGCGACAAATACTTGACTAATCAACTAATGACGACTAAAGTATCGAACGTAGCAAAGAACATCGTTCAGGAGCTGAAGCAGACCAGACCCTTTCCTTCGAAGGCGCAGGAGGTTGCTGTCGGTCTCCTGCGCACGGCGGACGTGCTGCGCCGGCTGGTCGGTGCCGTCGTCGAGCCGAAGGGCATCACCGTCCAGCAATACAACGTGCTCCGGATTCTTCGCGGCGCCGGCGAGAAGGGCCTGCCGACGCTCGACATCGCCGAACGGATGATCGAGTCCACGCCCGGCATCACCCGCCTCATCGACCGGCTCGAAACGAAGAAGCTCGTGTCACGCGAGCGTTGCCCGACCGATCGTCGTCAGGTCTTTTGCCGCATCACGAAGCCGGGTCTCACTCTTCTCGACCAACTCGACGCACCCATGATCGAAGCCTCCAATTCCGCCCTCGGACATCTGAAAAAACACGAGCTCGCGAGCCTCATCGACCTACTCGACAGGACCCGCGAGCATAGCAACCGGCAGTTCATCGAAAGGAGACGTTCCCAATGAAGTTCCGCACTCTCGTAGTTGCAGCATTTCTCGTTACCGCGTCATCGCTCTTTGCCGAAACGTTCGTCGTCGACAAACCGCATTCAGAGGCCACGTTCCAGCTGCGCCACATGATGAGTAAGGTGAGCGGCAAGTTCAACGACTTCGGCGGCAAGATCAACATCGATCGCGCTAAGCCCGCCGCGTCATCGGTCGAGTTCACGATCAAAGCTGCATCGGTCGACACCGGCACCGCCGATCGCGACAAGCATCTGCAGACCGCCGACTTCTTCGACGTCGCCCGCTGCCCCGACCTCACGTTCAAGAGCACGAGCATCGCGCCAACAAAGAAGAAAGACGTGTACGCCGTCACTGGCGATCTGACGATGCGTTGCGTGACGAAGCACGTCACGATTCCCGTCGAATTCGGCGGCTTCGGCAAAGACCCCTGGGGCAACGAGCGCGCCGGCTTCTCGCTGACTACGACCGTCAACCGCAAGGACTACGGCATCAACTGGAACAAAGCCCTCGACAACGGCGGCTTCCTCCTGAGCGACGACGTGACGATCAACGTCAACCTCGAGGCACAGAAGGCGAAGTAGATATTCGGGTGTCGGGTGCCGGCTGTCGGGTGTCGTAGTTTTGGTCACTGATGCTCGCCAACCAACCGTCTTGCTGGCAGGAGCCGGTTCTTGAGGAGTGCGGTCGTCTCGACCGCGGGCACTCGGGCGTCCTCGCCCGAGTGCTGCCGGGGCGGAGGTCGAAGATCCGTGGCGTTCTGGCTTGCGTGAAGGCGTGAGAAGGCGCTCGATTGGAGAGCCTTCCCGCAGCTTCAGATCCTTGGAGTTACGAGCTCGATCCAACCATCGAGGCGGGACGCCCCGATGGTCGCGGGCGAGACGCCCGCACTCCTCGCGCCAGCCCGAACGCTGACCTGTTATGCAAGCAATCACTTGCAAAATAGAATCGCTCATGACATCGTTGGGCTGCCATTCATGAGGAGACCTTTTCATGCAGGAGCTTAACCGTCGCGAAGTGCTCGAGTTCCCCACCGATTCGGCTGCGTCTGAAGCAGTCACCACCATCCTCCGTTTCATCGGCGAAGATCCGTCGCGCGATGGTCTCGCGGACACGCCTGAACGCGTTCTGCGCGCCTGGCGCGAGATGACGTCCGGCTACGGCGACGATCCGGCCGAGATCCTTTCGCGCACCTTCGACGAAACCAGCGACGAGATGGTCGTTCTGCGCAACATCAGTTTTCACTCCACCTGCGAGCATCATCTGCTGCCGTTCTATGGCGAGGTGAGCGTCGGTTATCTGCCGGGCAAAGTCGTCGGCATCAGCAAGCTGGCGCGCCTCGTCGATTGTTTCGCGCGGCGCCTGCAGATTCAGGAACGGCTCACGCGGCAGATCGCCGAGTCGATCGAAGAACATCTTGAGGCCCGAGGAGCCGGCGTCATCGTCCGCGCGCATCACCTGTGCATGGGATGTCGCGGCGTGCGGCAACAGAACACGGAGATGGTGACGTCGTCGATGCTGGGCACGCTGCGCAGCGACGCGATGGCGCGCGCCGAATTCCTGCGGCTCACGG
The DNA here is from genome assembly GCA_036260495.1 of Thermoanaerobaculia bacterium. Taxonomy (GTDB): domain Bacteria; phylum Acidobacteriota; class Thermoanaerobaculia; order Gp7-AA8; family Gp7-AA8; genus JADGNZ01. The sequence continues at coordinate 2,078 of DATAMS010000134.1, read as the reverse complement.
AGTAACCATGGATCTGAAATCGGGAGTTGCGATCGAGGACATCGCCGACGGCGGCATGTTTGCGGGCGACGTTGACGGCGAAGCGGTGGTGCTCGTCCGGCGCGGGCAGGAAGTCTTCGCCGTCGGCGCGGAGTGTACGCACTATCACGGTCCGCTGGCCGAGGGGATCGTGAGCGGTGAGTCGATCCGCTGTCCGTGGCATCACGCCTGTTTCGATCTCCGAACCGGCGCACCGAGCGCACCGGCGCTGAATCCGATTCCAGTCTGGAGCGTCGAGCAGCGCGATGGCCGCGTTTTCGTAACGACGAAGCGCGACATTCCTCCGTCGCCGAGGGCGCAAACAACCATCAATTCGGTAGGCATCGTCGGCGCCGGATGTGCCGGCAACGCTGCCGCCGAGATGCTGCGGCGCGAAGGCTTCGCGGGAACGATCACGATGATCGGCGCGGAAGAAACCGTCCCGATCGACCGGCCGAATCTTTCGAAGGAGTATCTCGCTGGCAGCGCACCCGAGGAGTGGATGCCGCTGCGCGATACTGATTTTTACCGAGCTCAGAACATCGAGCTGCTCACCGGCCGCCGCGCCATGCAGCTCGACGCGAAGTCGAAGACGCTCACGCTCGACGACGGATCGAAACGCGCCTTCGACGCAATCCTCATCGCTACCGGCTCCGAGCCTGTACGACTTTCGGTTCCCGGCGCCAATCGCGTACACCTGTTGCGCACGCTCCGCGACAGCCGCGCCATCATCGCCGAGGCCGCGAAAGGTAAACGCGCGGTCGTACTCGGCGCCAGCTTCATCGGCCTCGAAGTCGCGGCCTCATTGCGCGCGCGCGAAGTCGACGTCACCGTCGTCGCGCCCGATCAGGTTCCCCTCGGCAAGACGATGGGCGTCGAGGTGGGTGCCTTCATCCGCCGTCTCCACGAAGAGCACGGCGTCCGCTTCCGCCTCGGCACCACAGTAGCCACGTTCGAAGGCGACCGCGTCATTCTCGCCACCGGCGAACCGATCGCCGCCGGCTTCATCGTTGCCGGCGTCGGCGTCCGCCCGAACACGCAACTCGCCCAATCCGCCGGCCTGACGATCGACAACGGCATCCTCGTCGACGAGTTTCTGCAGACGAGCGCCGGCGGCATCTTCGCCGCCGGCGACGTCGCCCACTATCCCGACCGCTTCACCGGCAACAAGATCCGCGTCGAGCACTGGGTCGCCGCCGGCCGCCAGGGCCAAACCGCCGCCCGCAACATCCTCGGCCGCCACACCCCGCACACCGCGCCGCCGTTTTTCTGGAGCGCTCACTACGACGTAACCATCGCCTACGTCGGCAACGGCGCCGGCTTCGACCAAGTCACGATCCACGGATCGCTCAACGACCGCCGCGCGCTCGCCGCGTACCACGCCGGAGCAAGAATCATCGCCGTCGCCGCCATCGGCCTCGATCGTGAGTCGCTGTTGATCGAGGAGGCGATGGAGGCCGGCGACCGAAGCGCGATCGATGCGGTGATCGCGGGAATCTGAGGCGTGCCACGGCAACGGCGGCGAGACGCCGCCGAGCCAGGCGGCGTCCCCCGCCGCCTGGTCCGCATGATGCGAGTACGTTAGATTGTCCCCATGCATGACCTCTCCCTCGCCGAGGCGCGCGCGCTCCTTCTCGCGGCGCAGGGGCTCGATCGCGGGGCGGCGAAGCGCGCGACAAAGGAAAGCGTCGCCGCGGCGATCCGCCGCATGGGCGTGCTGCAGATCGACACCATCCATGTCGTTGCGCGGAGCCCGTATCTCGTTCTCTGGAGCCGGCTTGGCGCGTACGATCCCGTGTGGCTCGATGAACTGTTGGCCGAGGGGAGGATCTTTGAGTATTGGGCGCACGAGGCGTCGTTTCTGCCGATCGAGGACTATCCGCTCTTCCGGCGGCGCATGCGGGAGACAGGATCGCTCGGGTGGAAATACTCGCACGATTGGATGACGAAGAACCGCGCCACCGTGCGGAAGATCCGCGCTCATCTGCGTGCGCACGGCCCAGTGCGCGCCGCCGACTTCACCCGCGCGGATGGGGAGGGTGGCGGCTGGTGGGGATGGA
>DATAMS010000127.1:0-10518 GCA_036260495.1 Thermoanaerobaculia bacterium | reverse complement strand
TTGCAACGCCCCCCTCATCCGCCTTCGGCACCTTCTCCCCCCGAAAAGCACGGGGGGAGAAGGCGCTCGATTCAAGAGAGTCGCGGATCGGGAGTCGGAGCCGGAGCATGAACTCGATCAACTCCATTTCGGCGGCCAGGTCCGATCCCCGCAACGCCGATTCAAGAGAGTCGCTGACCGGGAGCCGGGAGCCGCAGTATGAGCGTCCCGCTGAATCAGGATTCTGGCTCCGACACCCGACTCCCGACAACCGGCCCGCGACTCCGCATCGTTCTCGTCGAGCCGCGCGAGGCCGGCAACGTTGGCGCGGTTGCGCGCGTGATGAAAAACTTTGGCTTCACCGATTTGTGGATCGTCGGAGAGCATCCTGAACTTCATCCGCTTGCTGGCTGGTGGGCGAGTGGTGCAGAGGATGTCGTGGAAGCCGCGCATTTCACGCCGGCGCTGCATCATGCGCTGGCGGACGCGCATGTCACGATCGCCACTACGTCATCGCGCGGACGGGACATGCCACCCGACTTGCAGCCAATCGGCATCGCGCAACTTTTTGCGTCGATGGATGACTCGCAGACACTCGCGCTCGTCTTCGGACGCGAGAACAGCGGTCTGACCAGCGACGAGGTCAGGCGCTGCCAGCGCACGGCCGTCATTCCGACCGATCCTGCTTTTCCGACGATGAACCTCGCGCAGTCCGTTGGTGTCTTCTGCTACGAACTATCGACTACGTCGCGCGCTGCCACGCCGCGCGACCTCGCGCCAGCCGCGATGATCGAGCGGCTCCACGAACGTGTCCAAGCGTTTTTAGCCGAGGTGGGCTATCTGCTTGGGGACAACCCGGATCACATTTATGACGACCTGCGCCTCATCGCCGCACGCGCCGATCTCGACGCCCGCGAAGTCACCATCCTCCTCGGCATCATTCATCAGATGGAATGGAAGCTCGCTCAGGAAAGAGGCGCGGCGAGGTGAGGCCTGTTCGAACCTTCCAGACAATCGGCGATCATGTCGATGAACTTCTCGAGGTCGAACGGCTTGAGGATGGAGTTGCAGATGGCGCCGGGCGGAATCTTGTCGACGCCGCGCTTGCCGGCGGCAGTGAAGACGATGATGTGAGGCTGCGCGCCTTTGTGATCGCGGCGCACGCGTTCGATGAACTCGTAACCATTGATGCGCGGCATCATCAGGTCGAGCAGAATCAGGTCGTACGAGGGATCGTTCTTCAGCTTTTCCAGACCGACCGCGCCATCCTCGGCAAGCTCTACCTCGAACTTCATGCGCTTCAAAACGGCCTGAAGCAGGACACGGATCGCGAGGTCATCGTCAATGACCAGAATCTTCCTGCCGGTCCCGTCGAGTTTCCCAACCATAAGCACCAAAAACTCCCTCTGCTACCCTATTATGCGAAACGCATACCGGCCTCAAGCTTAGACGCTGCATGAGATTACGGCATCCGGCCCTGTTGCACAATGCCCGACCGAACTGAGGTTTATCCTTTCCGTCCGTGGGTGGCAAGGGCCGGTTTTTCGATCGTGCTCGTGGCCGCTGCGGTCACGCTGGCGATCCTCGTCGCGCTCTTCGCCAGCCCTTCCGCGCGCTACGGTTGGATCGGGGAACATGCCGTCTGGGCTTATATCACGACATTATGGCTGGGCGGACTTAAGGTCTGGCTCGGGGCTCGGCGACCGATCGCGGAGATCGGCGAGGAGACGCTGACTCTTCGCCCGCTTCACCAGTTCCGATCGCGAACATTGCGATGGGACGCGTTCCGCGGAACCGAGCAGATGATGGGCGGCGATCGCCTGATCGTCTATTGGGATAGCCCCCGCGGAATGCGATTCGTGGCGCTCAATCTCAATCTCATCAAGGGGCGGCGCACCTTCCTGACCGCCATCGACGAACGTCTCCGCGCGATGGGTTTTGTGGAGAAGACGGTCGAGCGTTCGCGGTATCTTTCGAGGCCGGGATGACGCCGAAAAAACTCGCGACAAAGTCAGAAATCGAGACGCTGCGCGCGGACCTGGAGCGGCACAGCCAGCTTTACTACGTTCACGCCGCGCCGGAGATCAGCGACTTCGAATTCGATCAGCGTCTGCGCCGGCTTCAGGAGCTGGAGGCGCAGCATCCCGAGTTTTTCGATCCGAACTCGCCTTCGCAGCGTGTGGGCGGGACGCCGATGTCCGGTGAGTTCGCCACGGTCATTCACGATCCGCCGATGCTCTCGATCGAGAACGCGTACACGCTCGAGGAGCTGCACGAGTGGGATGCGCGCGTGAAGAAAGGACTCGGCGTCGATGACGTCGAGTACGAAGCGGAGCTGAAGATCGACGGCGTCTCCATCGACTTGCTGTACGAGAACGGCGCCTTCACCCGCGGTGCGACGCGCGGCGACGGCGTGCGTGGCGACGACGTGACCGTGAACGTGCGCACCGTGCGCGGCCTGCCGCTGAAAATCGCCACGAAGTTGAAGCGCGTCGAAGTTCGTGGCGAGATTTACATTTCATCGAACGATTTCAAGATCCTCAACGAACAACTAGAGGAAGCGGGCCAGCCGGTTCTCGCCAATCCGCGCAACGCCGCCGCCGGCTCGCTGCGGCAGAAGGATCCGAAACTCGTCGCGCAGCGCCGGCTGAGTGCGTTCGTCTATCACCTTGTGGCGACAGACGACGTTCGCGTTACGTCGCAGGCGCAGGCGTACGAGATTCTGGCGTCGATGGGGTTTCCGCTCAATCCGAAGCGCGATGTCTTCGCTGGCATGGCCGCGGTCGAAGCTTTCATCGAAACCGTGCGCGAGCAACGCCACGATCTCAGCTTCGACATCGACGGCATCGTCATCAAGGTCAACAAACGCGCGCAGCAGCAGGAGCTCGGCGCGACATCGAAGGCGCCGCGCTGGGCGATCGCCTTCAAGTATCCGCCCGAGGCCGCGCAGACGATCGTGCGGGCGATCAATCTGTACGTTGGACGAACCGGCGCCGTAACTCCGGTTGCTGAATTCGATCCGGTCCACATCGGCGGCACGAAAGTCGTCAACGCCTCGCTGCACAACTTCGATGAGGTCGGACGTAAAGACATCCGCGTCGGCGATTCCATCGTCGTCGAGAAGGGCGGCGACATCATCCCGAAAGTTGTCGACGTGCTTGTCGACAAGCGCCCCGAGGGAACGACGCCGGTCGCGCTGCCGGAAACGTGTCCCGCTTGCGGCGAGCCGCTGCATCGTTTCGAAGGCGAGGTAGCCATCCGCTGCATCAATCAGGGTTGCCCGGCCATCGTGCGCGAGTCGCTCTTTCATTTCGGCGCGCGCAAGGCGATGGACATCGAAGGGCTCGGCTACCAGACGATCACGCAACTGCTCGATGCGAAGCTGATCACCGACTACGCGTCGCTGTACGAGCTGCGCGAGGAGGACGTTGCCGCGCTGCCGGGCAAGGGCGAGCTCTCCGCGCGCAAGCTGGCTGAGGGGATCGAGAAGTCGAAGACGGCAGAGTTGTCGCGGGTGATCTTCGCCATCGGCATTCGCATGGCCGGCGAGCGCGCGGCTAAATTGCTTGCCGCGCGTTTCGGTTCGCTCGACGCGCTGATGAACGCGACGGTCGAGGAGCTCGTCGCAGTGGACGAGATCGGGCCGAAGGTGGCCGAGTCGATCACGTTCTACTTTTCCGTCCCCGCGAACCGCGAGCGCATCGAGAAGATGCAGCGCCTCGGAGTTTCACCAACGCACGTTGCCGCGGTTCGCGGCGATCGCCTCGCCGGCAAAACGCTCGTCGTCACCGGGACGCTCGCTCGTTACTCACGCGACGAGATTCACAAACTGATCGAGCGCGAGGGTGGCAAGCCGTCCGGCTCCGTGTCGGCGAAAACGTCGTATCTGATCGCCGGCGAGGCCGCGGGATCGAAGCTCGACAAAGCGCAATCCCTCGGCGTGCAGGTAATCACCGAGGACGAGTTTCTGGCGATGATCGGCGATGCGTAAAGGTTTGACCGCGATCATCGCCGCGGTTGCAATCGCCCAGTTCTGGCTCGCGTACCGTTACTTCGGCTTCATGACCGGCGACGATGTGGAGGTGCTGTCGGAAGCGTTTCGCCGCGCGCGCGGGCTCGACTTTCACCCGTGGGATATTCGCAATCTGTTCGTGCCAGATGTCGTCGTCGCGCCAGTGGTTTGGACCGCGTCGAGACTCGGAATCAGCAACACGCGAACTCTGATCTTCGCCTCGGCGCTGCCATTCATCGCGCTGACGTCGCTCACGATCTGGCTGGTCTATCGCCTCGCGACGCGCTGGTGTGGCGATGATCGCGCCGCGCTCGTGGCCGCTCTGCTCTTCGCGATGCATTGGATTCCACTCGGCTTCGGCAGCACGGTTTACCCGCGAACGCTGGCGGCTGCGTGTGTCGTCGCCGCGGCGCTGATCGTCGATCGATGGCCGTTTGCTGCCGGCGCGCTCGCCGGACTCGCATTTGCCGATCGTTTCAGCGAGATCGTGTTTCTTGCGCCTGTACTCATCACGATCATTACAAACAGGGATCTCGGAACGCTCGTCACAGATGGTGAAGTCATCCAAACTCCCAATCGAGCGCCCTTCTCCCCCACGCTTTTTGTGGGGGAGAAGGTGCCAAAGGCGGATGAGGGGGCGCCGCAAACCTCGAAACGCGCCATCACGTTCGCGATGCTTCTCGCCGGCTTTGTTGCCGCCGTCATCGTCACTGTCGGCATCTACGACTGGCTCACCTGGGGCGCGCCATTTTCGAGTTTGATCAAATTCGCCCACCTCACGCTCATCGCCCCCGATTTCGCATCGCGCGTGAAGTACCAGGCGCCGTGGTGGTATTTCGCCAATCTCGTGCGCTGGTGCTCGCCGCTGCTGCTGCCGTTGCTTTGGTACGCGCGCCGCAGCCGCGCGATCTGGTTCGTCATCATTCCGCTTCTGGCATTTTCTGCGGTGCGTCACAAGGAGCTGCGCTACCTGCAGGTGATGATTCCGTTTCTCGCGATCGCGGCAGCAATCGGATTCGCGTCGATGGTTCGAAGTCACCGCCGCATCGCCATCGCGCTCGTGGCCATTTCTCTCATTTGGGATCTGCACGGCCTGCGCTACTTCGCGCGCAAGTCGCAGCCAGCGGTGATGGCGGCGCACTGGATCGCCTCAAATCCATCGATCCACTCCATTGCCGCCTCCCAACTCTGGTCCTACGGCGACAAGCTCTACCTCGGCGACACGATGGCCATGTCGGACGCCGGCACGCCGCCGGAGAAGTTGTCCGAGGTCAGTGCGGACGCGGTGGCGTTGTATGAGACCGATCTCGACGTTCCAGCGCGCGTCGAAGCGTTGCGCGCGAACGGCTACGCTCCGGTACGCACATTCCGCGACGATCCCGCCCGAGCAGTCGTCGTGTTTGCGAAGCGGAACGCCGCCGTCCCGGCGGCTGGCCCGGCGGCGTCCTCGCCGCCGCCCGCTACATGTCCTTCCGATACTTCGGATCCAGCGCGTCGATGAGCCCATCGCCAAGAAAGTTCAGCCCCATCACGGCCAGCATGATGGCCACGCCGGGCCAGATGGCGAGGTGATTGGCAAGCCCGAGGTAACGCCGTCCGGAGGTCAGCATCGCGCCCCATGACGGCGTCGGCGGCTGCACTCCGAGTCCCAGAAACGACAACGCAGCCTCGGACAAAATCGCGCCGGCCAAACCGAGTGTGGCCATCACGATGACGGGGTTGATGACGTTGGGCAGCACGTGCAGCGCGATCACGCGCGGCGAGCGCGCGCCGAGGGCTTTCGCGGCAACGACGTAATCCATCTCGCGCACTTTCAGCACTTGCCCGCGCACGAGACGCGCGTATCCGACCCATCCGATCGTGGCCAGCGCCAGCACGACATTGTTCAGACTCGGGCCGAGGACGGCCACCATGGCAATGGCGAGAAGGATGCCGGGGAAGGCGAGGAGGATGTCCGTGATCCGCATGATGATCGTGTCCATCCAACCGCCGAAGTAGCCAGCCATCGCGCCGAGCGTGATGCCGATGAGCGAGGCCAGGATGACGACGCTGAATCCGACGCGCAGAGATACGCGAGAGCCCGCGATGATGCGCGACAACACATCGCGCCCGAGGTCGTCGAGGCCGAGAAGATGTTCATGCGATGGCGCTTCGAGCCGTCGCGCCGTGTCCTGCTGATTCGGATCGAACGGCGCAAGCAACGGCGCGGCAAGCGCGACGACGATCAACGCGACGGTCAGGATCAAGCCCGAGGTGAACGCGAAATTTCGGAAGAAGCGTTTCATGGTTGGGGGGTCGGTTGTCGGGGGTCGGGTGTCGGAGTCTGAGTCGCGAGTCTTCGGTCGTCGGATCTGAGTAGTTCTCCGACACCCGACGCCCGACACCCGACACCCCTACTCAAGTTTGATCCTCGGGTCGACCACCCCGTACAGCAGGTCGCTGGCGAAATTGACGAGGATGTAGGTTAGCGCGATGACGAGAATCGAGGCCTGCACTTGCGGGTAATCGCGGGTCGAGATCGATGTGAGAAGAAGCCGCCCGAGGCCGGGCCAGGAAAAAATCTGCTCGGTGATGATCGCGCCTGTCAGCAGCGAACCAAACTGCAGCGCCAGTACTGTGATGACAGGAATCAGCGCGTTTTTCAGCGCGTGACGAAAGATCGCCTGCCCTCTTGTGACGCCTTTCGCGACGGCGGTGGTGACGTAGAGCTGCGTCAATTCGTCGGCGAGCGAGATGCGGATCATGCGCGTCAGGATCGCGGAGAGCGCGAGGCCCATCGTCAGCGACGGCAGGACGAGCGAACGCAATCCGGCGTCGCGGCCGGAGACGGGGAACCATTCGTGGTTGATGGCGAAGGCGATGATGAGCAGTGGTCCCAACCAGAAGCTCGGCATCGACACGCCGATCAGCGCAAAGAAGCGCGCCAGGTTGTCGATCCATGAGTTTCGATGAATCGCGGAAATGATGCCGAGAGGGAAGGCGACCAGCAGCGCGACGAACATGGCACCGAACGCCAGCTCGATCGTGGCCGGGTAGCGCGTCTTGATCTGTTCGGTGACGCTGGTGTTCGTCTGGAACGACGTGCCGAGGTCGCCGCGGAGGACGTGGGTGACGTAGTGAACGTACTGCGTCCAGAGCGGCTGATCGAGTCCCAGCGCTTTGCGAATGGCCACGACATCCTCGGCGCGCGCTCCTTCGCCCGCGATCTGCACCGCCGGATCGCCCGGAATCATGTGAATCAGCGAAAAGACGAGCGTCAGGATCCCGAATGCAATGGGAATCATCTGAAGGAACCGGCGGAGGATGTATTGGCTCATCGATAACAGGGTCTTCGTGGAGCGAGGTTTATGCCATGGGGTTCGTTGGAGAAGCAGTATGTTGAATGTTCAATGTTGAATGTTGAGGGTTGAATGAAGGGAGGCCGACACAACTCACGGCTTGCCTTCCATTCAACATCCAACACTCAACATCCAACATTCAACATTCCGCTTCTAACTCAGCGACTGCTTGCCTGTAAAGTTCCAGCCTGCAATCTTCATCACCGGCGCAAGCGTACCGCCGAAGTCGTTGTACCAGGTGCCGGCGCGGCGGCGCTCGCGCGTCAGTCCTTCGATGCGCGAGAAGGCTTCGACGATCGATTGCGTCCAGCGCAGATTCGGCAGGCGTGCAACGACTTCGCCGTCGCGGATGAGGAACGTGCCGTCGCGCGTGGTGCCGGTCATGAGCGCGGTGCGCGGCTCGAGCAGGCCGTTGACGTAGTTGAAGCGCGTGACCCAGATGCCGCGTTTCGTCGAGCGGATCAGCTCTTCGCGCGTGGCGTCGCCGCCTTCGATGGCGAGATGAAGCGCGGAGCCGTGATCGGAACCGCCGAGGCTCCAGCCGTTGGCGGTCGGCGCAAATCCGAGGCGGTCGGCGTAGGCCTTGTCGACGACGGGCGTGCGAATGATGCCGCGCTCGATGATCGCAACGCGTCGCTTCGGCAGACCTTCGATGTCGAACGGGAAGGGGAGGAACGCGTCGTCGAGCGCGTCGTCGGTGAGAGTGAAATTCGTGCCGAGAATCTGGTTGCCGATGTTGCCGACGAAGAATGACGAGCCGTCCTCGAACGCCGATCCGCTGAACGCGATCATGTTCATCCAATCGAGCACCTCGGCGGTCGCAGGCGGTTCGAGGATGACGTCGTACGCGCCGGGCTCGATGTCTTCGATGGAGTCAGCGCGAAGCGTGGCCTTGAACGCGGCCTCTTCCCCGAGCGCGATGACATCGACATTCGCGCGATCGACGGCAGTCGCGTAGCCGGAGCCGTTCGCACTGATGGCGATGACGGTGGCATCCGATGCGGTCATCGTGCAGTAGCGCCGGACGCCAAGCGTGTTGGCGACGGCGACCGATGACGCCCCCGTGCCGTAGACGCCCGCGAAGTGAATCCCATCCGGCGCGCCGCGATCGAACATCGTGCGAAGCGCACGCGCTTTCTCGGCAGGCGCGATGTTCGCGGTGGCGTCGTCGAACGTGCGCACCGAGGGGAGTGGTTCGTTCGCGCGATAAAGCCCGCTGAAGTTCGGGAGCGGATCGGCGTGACGTGCTGCCTCACGCGCGAGCGCTGCCGTGCGCGCGATCTCAGCATCATCAAATACGGTCGTCGATGCCACGCCCATGGCGTTATCGACAATCACGCGCAACGTCAGCTCCGCGCTGACCTCGGACATGTTCTGGTGCACGTTGGAATTGGCGAACCGGCTGATGTTCTGGTCGGTCGACATGAACACAGCATCCGCCTCGGCGGCGCCAGCAGCGGCCAGCGCCTGATCGAGGATCGCGAATGAGTCGTCGTCGGTACGCATGTGGTTAAAAGGATGAATGATGAAGGATGAAGGATGAACCGTTCATCCGCGTCGATCATCCTTCATCCTTCTGCCTTCATCCTTCAAGCCTCACCCCATTTCGACGTTCTTGAACCGCGCTGCGGGCGCGCCGTGCGCCACGCGCATCGTTTGCATCGGATCGCCTTTTCCGCAATTCGGAAGGCCCCAGATCTGCCAGCTCGCGCGGTCGGCGACGGCATCGCAACTGCGCCAGAAATCGGGCGTCGTGCCGGTGTAGAGCGGATTGCGGAGGAGGCGCCCGAGGCGGCCGTTCTCGATCTCCCAGGCCACTTCGCAGCCGAATTGAAAATTGAGACGGAGGTCGTCGATCGACCACGACTTGTTGGTCTCGACGAAGATGCCGCGTTTCGTGCCGGCGATGATCTCGGCCAGCGGCGTCGTGCCCGGCTCGAGGTTGATGTTCGTCATGCGGATGATCGGAATGCGCGCCGCCGTCTCCGCGCGAACGGTGCCGTTCGATTTGCGGCCGATCGTTGGCGCGGTGTCGCGTCCGGTCAGGTAACCGACGAACATGCCTTTCTCGATGAGGTGAAAGCGCTGCGCGGGAACGCCATCGTCGTCGAAGCCGAACGAGCCGATGGAGCCGGGGATCGTGGCGTCGCCGACGATGTTGACGAGATCGGATCCGTAGCGGAAGTTGCCGAGCATCGACGGCTGCAGGAACGAGCCGCCGGCCAGCGAAATCTCCAACCCCATGGCGCGATCGAGCTCGGTCGGATGGCCGCACGATTCGTGGACCTGAAGCGCGAGCTGCGCCGATCCGACAATGAGATCAAATCGTCCGGCCGGCGCTTTCGGCGCGGTCAGCAGCGCCAGCGCCTCATCGCGGATCTCCAGCGCTTTGCCGGGGAGGTTGAGCTGCTCGATGAACTCCCATCCCGCGGCCTGGTAGTCGCCGCCGAATGGATTGGGATACGTGCGCCGCTGGAACTCATCGCCCTCGATGGCCACCGCTTCGACGCCGCCGCCCATCTCCGTCGTTGTCTGCTCGATGAAACTACCGGCGGTCGAGGCGAAGATTTTTTCCTGGCGGTAGCAGGAGATGTCGCCCGACACCTGATGAATGCGCGCATCGCCGCGCATCGGCTCGGTGGATTGCAAAAGGTGCTCGATCTTTTTCTCGAGTGGAATCGACCAGGGATCGATCTCGTAGGTCGAGGACCACGTGGCCACATGCGGCTCGATGTCGCTCAGCGTGACGCGCTGCGTCGAGGCGATGTTGCTCGCCGCCGCAACTTCGAGCGCGCGCCGCGCCGTCTTCCTCAGCGACTCCTCGGATGTATCGCTGTTCGCCGCAAATCCCCACCCGTTGCCAACGAGCACGCGAACGCCGATGGCGCGATCGATCGTCGAAGCGAGAGTCTCCACCTCCCCATTGCGAACGCGAACATGCTGCTCATGCGTCGCCGTCCAGCGAATGTCGGCATAGCGCAACCCGGTACCATCGAGGGAGGCGAGAACATCCTCCAGTTGCGCGCGCGAAGGCTTCATCGGGGAGGGGGATTATAGCGGGGGGCTTTCTTTCAAAAGCATTTCACGCGGAGACGCGGAGACGGGGAGGGGTTTTCCCCGCGACCTTCGCGTCTCCGCGTGAAGCGCTTTTGGCCAGCGGATGACCACTATGTTACTTGACGAATGATA
>DATAMS010000120.1:0-1874 GCA_036260495.1 Thermoanaerobaculia bacterium | reverse complement strand
GTCTTCTACTGGTGGCACCGATGGCGCCATGAAAGTGACTTGCTCTGGCTCGGCTTTCATCAGATCCATCACAGCCCACAGCGCATCGAGGTCATCACCTCGTTTTACAAACACCCGCTGGAGATGACGGTGAACTCGATTCTCGGGTCATTGATCGTCTACACACTGCTCGGCCTCGACCTACGAGCCGGCGCGATCTACACGGCGTTCACGGCGCTCGGCGAATTCTTCTACCACACGAACATCACCACGCCGCGTTGGGTAGGCTACATCTTCCAGCGTCCCGAAATGCATCGCATTCATCACGAGTATGGACGTCATCGAAACAACTATGGCGACGTTGTCTGGTGGGACATGCTGTTTGGCACTTACGAGAATCCGCAGCGGTTCGAATCGACCTGCGGCTTCGACGATGCCCGCGAGCAACGGATCTTCGCGATGCTCCGCTTCAACGACGTCCATCGTTGAGTGTCACACCCGCCACCTCCATGGTCTCCGCGAATCGCTGACTGGGCGGAAGGCGTCCGGAAAGTGCGTGATGACGAAACGCCAGCCAGTCCAGAAGAGTTGGAGAACGTCGTAGCGGATCTCGCCGTCTTGCGGATTGCGTCCGAGCCACGCACTGGCGAGTGTGATCAGTTGGAGTTGCTTGCGGCGATCGACGGCATCGACGCCGTGTCCGGCGAAAAGGCTCTGCCGCGCTTTCACTTCGACGAAGACGATCAAGCCGCCGCGGCGAACGATGAGATCGATCTCTCCCGCGCGCAGGTGCACATTGCGCGCGACGATTCGATAGCCGCGCAGCCGGTAGAACCATGCCGCGCGCCGTTCGCCGCGTGCGCCGAGTTGCCGTGACTGAATGCGCATGTCGCTGCCGAGGATCCCTCGGATCGTTCGAAGCGCAGCGAAGTTCTACTGCCCGTGGAGGCGGCGCGTTTCGGGGTCGGGTGTCGGAAATGCCCTCCGTCTACGAGTCCCGGCTCCCGGCGTCCTCCGACTCCTCGAGATCTACTTCCTGTGGAAGTGCTTTTCGATATCGAGATGCCGGATGTCGACGATGATCGGGCGGCCGTGCGGGCAGGCGTAAGGATTGGATGAGTCGAGAAGTTCAGCGGTGAGGCGGGCCATTTCTTCGCCGCTGAGCGGTCGATGAACTTTGATCGCGGCCTGGCAGGCGAGGGAGGCGCAGACTTTCTCGCGGAGATGTTGCAGGTGCGATCGGTCGTCGAGAGACGCGTCGACCAGCTTGCGCAGGAAGGCATCGACATCTTTCTTCCCGAGCTCCGAGGGGACGGAGGCGATGGCGAAGACATTGCCGGAAAAGCGCTCCATATCGAAACCAACCGCGCGCAGCTCCTCGATGTGCGATTCGAGCACCGCACTTTCCGCGGCGCCGCTCTCGTACAAAATCGGCGTCAGGAGTTGCTGGCTGACGGGCGCATTTGCCGCGGCGCGATCGAAGTAGCGGTCGTAAAGAACGCGCTCGTGGGCGACGTGTTGATCGATGAGCCGCAGACCGGTCGGCGTGTCGATGACGATGTAGCTCATTCGATATTGGCCGATCACGCGTCCCTGCAAATCGCCCAACTGCGGCGCGCTTTCCTTTGTTGCCGGCGGCGATTCGATCAGCGCGGTCTGCTCGCGAAGCGGCGGCTGCACGAGACTCTGTCGCTGAAAGAGCGGCGTGAATTCGGGACGATAACCGGCCGGCGCATCGTCGAATCGCTGCGGCGCGAAGAGTGTTGCCGGCGAGGATATCGGCGCGGAAGGAGGAATCGCGGGCTGCAGCAATTGCGATCCTTCTTCCGCGCCGCCGAGGGCGCGTTTGATGCCTTGCTCGACCGCGACGTGCACAGCGCCCGAATCGCGGAAGC
>DATAMS010000108.1:0-23755 GCA_036260495.1 Thermoanaerobaculia bacterium | reverse complement strand
ATCCTGTACGTCGGCGCCGCCGTCGCGGCATCGAACTCCATCGATGCGTTGATGATGCGTGCGTCATTGACCGCGAAACTCTTCAGCGCGGAAAGATGCGTCGTGACGATCATCAACGCGCCGGTGGCGAGCAGGTGCTCGATCACGGCCGTCGCGATCGCCGAACCTTCTTCGGGATCGGTGCCCGATCCGAGCTCGTCGAGCAACACGAGCGAGCGCGCAGTCGCGTTTTCGAGAACGCGCCGGAGCCGCACGAGATACGCGGAGAACGTCGACAAATGTTCGAGAACGCTCTGATCGTCGCCGATGAGGACGTGAAAGTCATCGACGATCGGGATGATCGTGCCGTCCGCGGCAGGAATCGGCAATCCGCTCATGGCCATCGCGACGAGCAGCCCGGTCGTTTTGAGCGCCACCGTTTTGCCGCCGGCATTTGGTCCGCTGATCACAAGCGCCGTGCTGCTCGGATCGAGGCGCACGGAGATCGGCATCACGCGCCGTTCCGAAGGTTCTTCGCCGAACGCCTCAGCGCGAGCGGAACCGAGACGCTCGTCGAGCAGCGGATGACGACCGTCGATCATTTCGAGAACGTGATCGTCATTGAACGCCGGCCGCGATGCGCCGACGGTCTGATGAAATTGCGCGCAAGCCTGCAGCGCATCGAACTCGCCGCCGACCCGCGCTGCGTCGCGAATGAGCTCCGCCTCCTCGGCGATGGCAGCCGAAATGAAGCGCGTGATGCGGGCGATCTCTTCGCGCTTCTGGATGAGCAGGTCGGCCAGATCGTTGTTCAACTCGATGGCCTGCATCGGCTCGATGAAGAACGACGCGCCCGAGCCTGAACGCTCGTGCAGGATGCCGGTGACGGCGTTGCGATGATCGGCGCGGACCGGAATGCAGTAGCGGTCGCCGCGCATGACGATCAGAGGCTCCTGAATGGCATCGGCGCTGCGGTTCATCACGTCGTTGAGCACGCGCTGGATTGCCGAGCGTTTTCCCTGCATGCGCTGACGGATCGACCGCAACTCCGCCGACGCCTCTTCGCGCAGCTTGCCGTCCTGCGTGAAGAACTTGTTGAGTTTCGCGATCAGAGCGCCGAGGTCGGGGATGCCGCTCGCGTGGGCGGCCAGGCGCGGGAACGTGTCGGTGCGAAGGAACGTCTCGCGGATCGCCTGCGTCGCGCGCACGCAGCGCACGACGATCCACGATTCGTCGATGTCGAGAATCGAATCGCGATCGAGCAGGGGAGCGACGTCGGTGAGCCCAGCCAGAGGAAGCAGGCCATCGGTGAGGAAGAAGCGCACCATCTCGGCGAGATCCGCCTGCGCCGCCTCGCACGTTGCGAGCGTTCGATGCGGCCGCCGCCGGGCAATGCTTTCTTTGCCGAGCGAGCTCTTCGCCTCCATCGCAATCAGCGTGAGGACACGGTCAAGCTCGAGTTGCTGGAGGGGGAAGGCGCTCACTCGCAGTTGCTAGACGTGGGAGGTCTGTGCGCTATTCCTATTTTGCGCTTCGCGCGTTATCGACATCAACACCAGCAGTTTGACTTCGGGACAACGCGCGAAGCGCAACCAACCGACAACCGGCCACGCGTAGCAATGAAAAAAGACCCGCGTTTCCGCGGGTCTTTTTGTTCTGGTGATTGGATGGATCTCAGTAACCTGTACGACGTTCTTCGGCGAGTTTCCGCAACACTTTCTTCCGCGCAGCGATCGCTTTTCTTTTACGCTTCATGCTCGGCTTTTCGTAATGCTGCCGTTTCTTCAACTCGGAGAGGATCCCCGATTTTTCGCATTTCCGTTTAAACCGGCGAAGCGCGTTTTCAAAGCTCTCGTCCTCTTTGACGTGCACCAGAGGCAATCCCAATCCCCCCCTTCTGCGTAGCGGTCCCGTGGATTTGATTCGAAAGAGCACCGTGGCAGCGATCGGACGCGGCTACGGCAGCTCACCGAAACGGGCCGGGAGTACCTCTCCATTCCGCCTGTTTGTGAATTTCGTAAGCTGCTGAACGGCCGTCGTTTGCGGCTGACTCATTCGCAAATAACTAAACGAGGAGGTGTTCGACCCTCGAAATGATGGCATCGAGCGCGACTTGGTTTTCGCCCCCTTCCGGAATGATCAGGTCGGCATGACGCTTCGACGGCTCGACGAATTCTTCGTGCATCGGACGCACGGTGGTCAGGTACTGATCGATGACCGATGTCAGGCTGCGACCTCGCGATTCGATGTCGCGCGTGAGGCGCCGCAGGAAACGAATGTCGGGCGGCGTGTCGACGAACAGCTTGATGTCGATGCGTTTGCGCAGCTCCGGTTCAGCGAGCACGAGAATGCCTTCGACGATGATCACCTTGCGCGGCTCGACGCGATGCGTCTTGTCAGGATTGCGCGAGTGCGTGGCGAATTCGTAGACGGGAACGTCGACCGACGATCCCTTCGCGAGCACGTCGAGATGCCGGACCAGCAACTCCGTTTCGAGCGAGTCGGGGTGATCGAAGTTGATCTGATGCCGCTGCTCGGGCGAGTAGCCATCGAAGTTGCGGTAGTACGAATCGTGCGAGATCCACTCGATCCGGTCTTTGCCGACGCGGTCGTAGATGGCGCGCGCCACCGTGGTCTTTCCGGATCCGGTGCCGCCTGCGATGCCGATGATGACGGGCGTCTTCATGGTCCGGTGTTCTCCTCGAGCTCCGCTTCGGTCATGAAGTCGGAGATCTCGTCAGCGCCGCAGATGTTGCAGATCGCGGTGGCCAGCTTGCCGTTCGCATATTCGAATTGATAGGTCGGACTCTCGCACTGAAGACAGATGAGGTACTCGGGCTCGTCCATGACCGCGAAGAATACAGAAGCGGGGGCGGGTTCTCTACTGCTTCTGCGCTTCGCGGATCAGCGGAGCGCCGATCGCGGGCTGGATGAAGTGCGTCTGGTTCGTGCCGTTGTCGATGACCGAGGCGTAGATGTAGGTGTCGGGCGAACTGGTTTCGACGATGACGATGAAGTCGTCGCCTTTCGTGATCATCGGAAAAAGCGACTGCACGGCAGTGTGGATGAGCGTGTTAGCGCCGGCCTTTAAGCTCGTCACGGCCAGGTTGCGGCCCGGCACTCGTTGAATCGCGAGCGTGAAAAGCGCTTCGTGCTCGCTGAGGTTGGCGAGGCCGATGTTGGTGCGAAAGGCGTCGCTGAAGGAGAGACCGTTCAGCGTGCGCAGCGAACCAAAGCTCGGACCGTACGTGACCGCGATCGGCTCGGGCCGGGAGACTTCGGCATCCTGAACGCCGTAGACCGTTGCTTGAACGCGCACCGATCGCGCGCTCTCGATCGTGACGATCTTCAGCGGCGAGAGCGTCTCACTCATTCCGAATGTCTCGGCGACGATGTCTCCGAAATGCTGCCCCGAGGATGGCGGGATGGCCACGAGGATGAACGGCTGATCGGGCGCCGTCGGCAGCGAGAGCATCACGTTGGCCTCGGTGCGGCTGTCGTTGAAGAGATCGATGTCGGTCTTCCA
Organism: Thermoanaerobaculia bacterium; assembly: GCA_036260495.1. Classification (GTDB taxonomy): domain Bacteria; phylum Acidobacteriota; class Thermoanaerobaculia; order Gp7-AA8; family Gp7-AA8; genus JADGNZ01. Next base: position 20,250 of record DATAMS010000108.1, on the reverse strand, counting down.
GCGAACGTTGTTCATCCCCACGATGCTGCCGACGATGGGGACGATCACGCTGACGCTCTCCGGCGGCGGCGCGTCGGCGGCGATCGCGCTGGCCGCGCCGAGGATCAGGAAAAGCGATGTGAGGAGACGCGCCATGCCGTTGTTACGACGAAGCCTGATCGTCGCACGTTTCAAACGAAGCGAGGGCGAACGAGACGCCGCGCCACGACGATGATCTTCTCAACACGGCTCAGCGACAGCCGCTTCCGCAGCACCACGAGCGGATTGCGGCGCAGTCTGGCCAGCACCGTTGCGTAGATGCCGCCCATCAGCAGCGTGGGAAAACGGGCATCGAAGGAGAGCTCGCGAACGAGCGGCTCGGCCGCGCGAAAGTAGCTCGACGCGCGCTCGATCTGGAACTCGATGAGTCTGCGCATGGCGTCGTCTTCTTTGCGTGCGAAGAGGTCGGATTCTGCGACACCGAATCGCGCCAGCTCTTCCTGCGGGAGATAGATGCGATCGCGATCGAGATCGTCGCCGACATCGCGCGTGACGTTTGTCAGTTGGAGCGCGGTGGCCAGATTGCGGCCGTAGTCGAGCGCCGCCGGGGTGCGATAGCCGTAGATGGCGAGCGAGATATCGGAGATCGATGACGCCACCAGCTCGCAATATTGGAGCAACTCATCGAACGTTTGATACCGCGTCTTGATCATGTCCTGACGGCAGCCGTCGATCAGCGCGACGAACGCGCTCTTCGGAATCGCGAAATGCTGGAGCGCGTCGGCCAACGCGATCGTGATCGGATGCGATGGATTGCCGGCGTACGTCGCGTCCAACTCGTTCTGCCACGCGGCCAGGCGATCGAGCACGGATTCCGCCGAGTCGCTCGGCTCGTCGGCGATGTCGTCCGCCCACCGGCACCAGGCGTATGCGGCGTAAACCGCTTTCCGCTTCACCGGCGGTAGGAAACGAAATCCGACCGAGAAGTTCGATCCGTATTTGTGGGCGATGCTGCGGCAGAGGGCGTATGCCTCATCAACGGTCGGCGAGACCGGCATTACCAGCGCTTCGGCAGTCATCGCGTTTCGACCGGGCCGAGCGGCGGCACCTTCATCTCCGTGTCGCGCGAGCGGCACCAATGGATGCCCGGTTTGTGCAGACAGCGTCCATCGTGTTTCCAGAACTTCTTGACGGCCGGCGAGAGCATCTTCTTCCACCAACTGCTGCGATGCCATCCGCTCAGATAGCGATGAAAGTCCTTAGCGCGCGATGCCTGACGCACGAACATCGACAGCCCGAAGTTGCCGCCGCTTTCGTAAAGGAATCGATTGACGAGACTCGTCTCCTGCTTGGTTCCGAGCTCGTGCCGCCAGAGCTCATCGTAGTCGCGCTCCTCGAGAATGCTGCGAGCCGCGAGCGAGCCGCTCGTGAGCGCGTAACGGATGCCGAGTCCGAAAAGATAGTCCTGAAACCCTGCGGCCTCGCCGACGAAGCGCGCGCCGTTCGACGTCGATTGCTGCTTCAAATGAAAGTTCATGTACGAGTAGCCGGTGCGCGCATCGTCAGGAATCTGGAGATTGTGCAGCTTTTTCGCAGCCGCGAGCGAGTGATCGAAGTAGGAATCGATGCGCTTGAAATCGGCAACGATCGCACAACCGAACGTGGCCACGCCGTCGAGGATGAATAAATACGAGTAGCCGCCGGGAGCGAGCTTGTGATTGAAGTAGACGTCGACAAGTTCGCGGGTGTCGGGTGTCGGGTGTCGGGTGTCGGAGCTCTGAAATGAGGCCGAATCATTCTCTGAGTCGCTACGACTCCCGACCCCCGACTCGCGACCCACTTTCCACGTCATCTCTTTCGCCAATCCATCCGGCGATGCCGGTCCCGTCGCGACGATGTCGGCTTGATCGGGCGGCAGGCGGCTGTTGAAAATGACCTTCGCGCCCGCGGCTTGCGCCTGCGCGAGGAGGCCGCGGTCGAGCGTTCCTTCTTCGGCGCCGCGATGAATGAACCAGCCGTACGGCTTGTCACTGCGGATCACGCGGCCTTTGTTTCGATGATCGTAAAACGTGGCCCAATTCGCGGCGCGAAAATAGAAGTTGCGCTGGATGCCGAGCCGGTCGAGAAAATCGGGGACCGGCTCCGACTCCGATGCGCCTTCGATGATCTGCACGTCGCCGATGAAACGAGTGCCGACGTCGCGTTTGGCCTCATGAACTTCGACCTCGCGCCCCGCACGCGCGAGCGCGATGGCTGCGGCGAGACCCGACGGTCCAGCGCCCGCGATCCGTATCAGACGATCGTTCGGCATCACTTCCCGGTATGGTACCGCGCGATTCCGGCGCGAATTCCGCAGTAGGCTTGCGCACTTCATCGATGAGCATCGATCCGACCAACACGAACGTTCCGCCGAAACCGAAGCCGCGCGCGGCAGGTTTCGCGGTGCTCGTCGCCGCAGGAATTCTTCTCAGCCGCATCGCCGGACTCATTCGCGTCCGCGTTTTCGCGCACTATCTCGGCAACTCGCCGGCCGCGGGCGCGTACAACGCCGGCCTCAAGATCCCGAACTTCCTGCAGAACCTTTTCGGCGAAGGAGTTCTCTCCGCGTCGTTCATTCCGGTGTACGCGCGATTGATCGCCGAGGATGACGATGAGATGGCCGGGCGCGTGGCGGGCGTGATCCTCTCGCTCCTCGGCGTGATCGTCATGATCATCGTCACGGTCTGCGTTTTCATCACGCCGTGGATCATCGATCTGATCGCGCCCGGCTTTCATGGCGACGTGCGGCAACTGACGATCCAGGTCGTGCAGATCCTTTTTCCGGCCACGGGACTGCTCGTTTTTTCGGCGTGGTGCCTCGGCGTCCTGAACAGTCATCACAAGTTTTTCGTCTCGTACGTCGCGCCGGTGGTCTGGAACGCGGCGATGATCGCCTCGCTCGTCTTCTTTGGCGGCCGGACGTCGCAGAGCGGACTCGTGATCGCGCTTTCGTGGGGCACCGTCGTTGGCTGCGCGCTGCAGTTCGGGATTCAGATTCCGTTCGTTCTCAAGTACGCGCCGCGGATCAAGCTTTCTCTGCAAACCGCGTTGCCGCCGGTGCGTGACGTGATCCGCAGCTTCGGGCCGGTCGTGATCAGCCGGGGAGTGGTGCAACTGAGCGGTTACGTCGATCAGATCATCGCCAGTTGGCTCGGCACCGCGGCCGTGGCCGGACTGTCGTACGCGCAGACGATTTACTTTCTCCCGATCAGTCTTTTCGGCATGTCGGTGGCCGCCGCGGAATTGCCGGGAATGTCAGGCGCCCTCGGCACCGATGACGAGATCAGCGCCGCATTGCGCAAGCGCCTCGAGCGCGGTTTCCGGCAGATCGCGTTCTTCGTCGTGCCGACCGTTACCGCGTTCATCTTCATCGGACGCGTGCTCGTCGCAGCGCTCTACCAGTCGGGCGAATTTCACAGCGATGACACGCTCTACGTTTGGTACATCCTCGTCGGCTCGACGTTCGGGTTGCTAGCCGCGACACTCGGCCGGCTCTACTCGTCTGCCTTTTATGCGTTGCGCGATCCGAAAACGCCGCTTCGTTTTGCGATGCTTCGCGTGACACTCACCGCCGTTCTCGGATTGCTCTTCGCCTTTCCGCTGCGGCCGTACATCGTCGATCTGATCGTGTTTCTGCACATGCCCGTCCCGAATCTTCCGGAAGGGACATCGCTCCTCGGCGTCATTGGTCTCACCGCATCGGCCGGAATGGCAGGCTGGATCGAGTTTGCGATGCTGCGCCGCGCACTCACTCGCCGCATCGGCAGCGTCAAGCTCGCGCCATCATTCCTCGGGCGTCTCTGGATCTCAGGATTGAGCGCCGCGCTCGCGGGCGTTGCGTTTCACCTCTACGTCGCGCCGCGCGTCGCGCCGCATCTCCCATTCCGCCACATCAGCGAAGCGATCCTCGTGTCGGGCACCTTCGGCCTCGTCTACTTCGGCGCCGCGATCGCACTCGGCGTCCCCGAGGCGCGAGCGACGTTGCAGCGATTCACGCGGCGTAAATAGGCAAACGTAAGTCGGACTCTCCAGTCCGACTCCGGCCGCACTACAGTCGGACTGAAGAGTCCGACCTACGTTGGACTTCGATCGCGAATGAAGGGTGGCGCTTCGATCTCGGAGGTTATTTCCTCGGGCACCATCTTCGTGAGGCGTTCGATGTCCACGAACTTTGACGCCTCGTAGTAAATCTCGATTCCCATCGGACGGCCTGACTTTTCGAAGTCGATAACGAAGCCGTTGTAGATCTCTTCTGACTCGTCGTACTCGGCGTCGCGGAAGTCGATCGCCAACGCGTCCGACGCCCTGGCGTAGGTGATTCTCATCAACGATCCGGTCGACGCGGCGTGTTAGGGCTTCTCCGCGAGCGATGCATCGCTGATGACCATCGGCTCGCGCGGCTGCTCTGCCTCGTACGGTTCCGGCGCCATGCTTCGAAGCAACCGAGGGATGTCGACGAATTTGGAGGCGTGGTCGATATCAATGGCCAACGGCCGGCCTGACTTGTCGAAATCGATCACGAAGCCGTCGTAATCTCCTCGGACTCGTCGTATTCGCCGTCGCGGAGGGAAATGAAGAGGGAATCACTCTCTTCAAAGTAGTAGTACTTCATCGCCGCCTCCGCGATGCCCTCGCGCTAAGTCTTTTCCGCGAATGGAGTCTCGCCGACGAGCATCGATTCGAGCGGTTGCTGTGAGTCCTCGGGTTCCGGCGCCATGCTTCGAAGCAGCCGAGGGATGTCGACAAACTTCGAGGCGTCGCGGTAGATGTCAATGTTCAGAGGCCGGCCTGACTTGTCGAAGTCGATCACGAAGCCGTCGTAAATCTCCTCTGACTCGTCGTAATCGCCGTCACGGAGGCTGATGAAGAGCGAATCACCTTCGTCGTTGTATGAGTACCTCATCGTCGCCTCCGTGTGTAGCTTCGGTCCAGGAATGCGTTGTCAACCGTCTGACGGTCTTGCAACACAATGACACGGAGATATTTTCCCGTTTCCTGAATAAATCCCCACATTCTGTAGCTGCCGTCGTTTTGTTCGATGATCTCCGTCGGAGCACTGAGGACTCGCTCGCACCATTCCCGTTCGAGGTCCTCTCGGCCTTTCTTGCGCATTTTGAGCTCGAACGTTCGTGTCGTCTTCATCTCCCCGAGGATACCTCGGCGTCTCTGACACCATTCTTGCTACGATCCGCTTCGCGTGACCGAGCAGCCGATGACGAGCAGCGTGCAAATGGGGCAGCCATTGGGGTTGCCGGGCGCGCGCGTGGCTGACACCGATGTCGATCCGCGCGAGGCCATCCTCGAAGTCAGGAACCTTCGCACGTCTTTTCCTACAGGCAGTGGATTCGTTCACGCCGTTGACAACGTCTCCTTCAACGTGCGGAAAGGGGAGGCGTTGGCGCTCGTTGGCGAGTCGGGGTGCGGCAAGAGCGTCACGGCGATGTCGATCATGCGGCTCGTTGCGCCGCCGGGACGGATCACCGCGGGCGAAGTTCATTTCAAAGGGCGCAACCTCGCCGAGCTTTCGGAGCGGGACATGCGCACTGTGCGCGGCAACGACGTCGCCATGGTGTTTCAGGAGCCGATGACGTCGCTCAATCCGGTGTTCAAGATCGGCGCGCAGGTGGCCGAGGCGATTCGGATTCATAACAAGGTGTCGCGGAAGCAGGCGTGGAAGCGGGCAGGGGAGATGCTGGAGCTCGTTTCGATTCCCGACCCAATCAAGCGTCTCGACGACTATCCGCACCAGCTCTCCGGCGGCATGCGGCAACGCGTGATGATCGCGATGGCGTTGTCGTGCGATCCCGAGTTGCTCATCGCCGACGAGCCGACGACGGCGCTCGATGTGACCATCCAGGCGCAGATCATGGAGTTGCTGGCGTCGTTGCAGCAGCGACTCGGGCTGGCCATTCTCCTCATCACCCACGACCTCGGCGTCGTCGCCGAATTCTGCGAGCGCGTGATCGTGATGTACACGGGACGCGTCGTCGAAGAATCGCCGGTTCGCGAGCTCTTCGCGAATCCCGCGCATCCTTACACGCGTGGGCTGCTCAAGTCGTTGCCGAGCGTCAGCGGCGGCGATCCATCGGCGCCGCACCGGCTGCCGACGATCAAGGGAATGGTGCCGTCGATTTCCAACCTTCCGCGCGGCTGCAAGTTCAACCCGCGCTGCCCCGACGTGATGGATATTTGCCTCGGGAACGAACCGGCGCGGATGATTGTCAGCCCGGGGCACGATGCTCGGTGTTATCTGCACGGCGACCAGGCGGACCCAGAGCGGGTGGAGAAAAACTGAATGTTCAGTGTTGAATGTTGGATGTTGAATGTTGAATGGCCTCGGGCAGCATTGGCACCGCCGTTTTCATTCAACATTGAACATTCAACATCCAACATTCAACATTCCGCTTCTAAATCGGGAGCGGCCGCATGACCGTCGCTCCAATCGAACAGGCGCCCACACTCCCTCTCGGCATCGGCGAGCCGCTTCTCGTCGTGCGCGATTTGACGAAGTACTTTCCCGTCAAGCGCGGCGTCCTCTCGCGTGTCGTCGCGCAGGTGAAGGCGGTCGATGGTGTCAGTTTCGGTGTCAGCCGCGGTGAGACCCTTGGCCTCGTCGGCGAATCGGGATCGGGCAAAACGACTGTCGGACGATGCATTCTCCGGCTGATCGAGCCGACATCCGGTAGCGTCGAATTCGACGGACAGGATGTTCTCACGCTCGATGCCGGCGACATGCGACGCATGCGGCGCCACATGCAGATCGTGTTTCAGGATCCGTACGCATCGCTGAATCCGCGCATGACTGTCGGCACGATCATCGCGGAGCCGCTCATCATTCATGGCGGGATGTCGTCGAACGATCGCGCATCACGCGTTGCGCAACTACTCGAGACGGTCGGGCTCAGTCCGGACTATCAAAAACGTTATCCGCACGAATTCTCAGGCGGGCAGCGGCAGCGCATCGGCGTCGCGCGCGCGCTGGCGACCAATCCGAAGTTTCTCGTGCTCGATGAGCCAGTCTCCGCGCTCGACGTCTCCGTTCAGGCGCAGGTCGTCAATCTTCTTCAGGATCTGCAGGAACAACTCGGGCTGACCTACCTCTTCATCGCCCACGATCTGTCCGTTGTCGAGCACATATCCACGCGCGTCGCCGTCATGTACCTCGGCAAGATCATGGAGCTTGCCGGCCGCCGCGAGCTTTACGCCGATCCGCTGCATCCATACACGAAGGCGCTCTTGTCGGCGGTTCCGATTCCCGACCCGACGCGCCACAAGAGCCGGATCATTCTTCGCGGAGACATCCCCACGCCGCTCAATCCTCCGACGGGGTGCGTGTTTCACACGCGATGTCCGATCGCGCAGTTCCCGATCTGCAGCGACGTCGTGCCGCCGCTGATCGAGCACAAGCCGGGACAATTCGCGGCCTGCCACTTCGCAGGGGAGCCGGTCGCGCCGGCAGCCTCATTGCCTTCGTAAGCGACATTCCACGTTTCTTTCCGTCAAACGTACCGGCTACGAATACAATGCGCCGCCGGAAATCGGTCCGCTGGGCCATCGCTCAGGCCGCGGCGCACGAGCGAAACAATCCATAAAATGATGCGTAGAAGAGGCGTGTCCAGGAGGGTTTACATGAATACCGCTGTTCGACGGTTGCTGATCATCATCTGCGTGACAGGCGCCGTGTCGCTGTCAGCACAGACGACGAAAAAGACCACAACCAAGACGACTTCGACTTCGCAGCCGGCCACCGTCAGCACGGAACCGGTGCAGACGAATTCCGACATCCCCAAATCCGATCAGGCGGCCACCCCGCCGGTCACTGCCGACACCGACAAGGATGCCAGCGACCCGCGCGCGATGCGGCTGTCGCTCGACGAGGCCATCCACACGTCCCTGGAGCGCAACATCGGCGTGCAACTGCAGCGCTACGACCTCGGGATGGCTGGCGCGCAGGTGTTGGGTGCGTATGGGATTTTCGATCCTTTCGCCAGCGCCACACTGAACCACTCGAGCAGTCAGAGTCCGGCCACGTCGGAGTTCGTGTCCACGGGCGGCGCCAGAACAGACGCAAATGTATCGCTTCGGGACACCATCCCGACCGGCGGGAGCATTCTGCTGTCGAACACCAATACGCGGAAAACGACGACGAGCGGCGGCGCCCTTTTCAGCCCCGAGTTCGATACCGGTCTCGGGTTCACGTTCACGCAGCCGCTGGCGCGAAACTTCGGAGTGGACATCACGCGCCGCGGAATCACGATCGCCCGCGACAACCTCGGCATCAGCCGCGAGGCATTCAAGGTCGTGCTGCTCGACACCACCTCGGCCGTCGAACAGGCCTACTACGATCTCATTTACACGCGCCGCTTCGTCGACGTCGTGAGAGAAGCACTCTTTCTGGCCCGCGATCAGTCTCGCATCACACAGATCCGCATCGATGTCGGCGCATCGGCGCCCCTCGATATTCTCCAGCCCCGAGTCCAGATCGCCACCAGCGAAGAGAATCTCATCAATGCCGTCGCTGCTGTTCGCGCTGCGGAGGATCGGTTGCGCGCGCTGCTGAATGTCGCGCCCGACGAATGGGATCGGCCCATCATCCCGACTGACGCGATCGACTACACACCGATGACTGTCGATATCACTGACGCGGTGGCCCGCGCCTACCAGCTTCGTCCGGAGATCAAGGAACAGCAGATTACGACCGACATTCGCAAGGTCACGTACAACTACGCACGCAATCAGGTTCTCCCCCAGGTCGATTTGAACCTCGGCTACAACCTCTCCGGCGTCGCCGGAACGCCCGTGTCGACGACCTTCGGCAATTCGACGAATTTCTCGAATGCAGTGAACCAGATCGTCAGAAACGACTTCCCAGGCTGGAACATCGGCGTGACTCTCGGCGTGCCTGTCTTCAACTTTGCCGCACGCGCCGAGAGAACGCGCGCTCGCCTCGACATGGAGCTTTCGCAGGCAGCCGAAGCGCAGTCGCGGCAGAACATCGACGTTGATGTCCGCACGGCCGCTCGTGCCATCGATACGGCAGCGAAAAACATCTTCGCCGCGAAGACCGCACGGGAAGCGGCAGAGGAAAACGTCAACGCAGAGCGAAAACGCTACGAGAACGGCATGAGCACCAACTTTCAGGTGCTGCAGATCCAGCAACAGCTCTCGGACGCCCGAGGCGCCGAACTGCAGGCGTTGGTCGGCTACAACAAGGCCATCGCCGCATACCATCGCGCTGTCGGCGACCTGCTCGCCACACGCAATATCTCTGTCGATGAACCGCCGGTGCAGGAACCCTCGATCTTCGCCCACTTCAACCGTTACAATTGGCTCAACTTCTCTTCCCACGACAACGATAAGGAGAAATGAGCCATGACTGCTGGCCAGGATGACGCCCTGATTCCGCCTCCCGCCGGGGGACCGGAACCGAGTGGGTTTCAACGAATTATTGGAGTGCTCTTCTCGCCCGACGCCACGATGGCTTCGATCGCGAGGCGGCCCGACTGGGTGTTGCCGCTCGTCATCCTGCTGGTCATGTCGCTCGTTGCAGGCGTCGTTATCGCCCAGCATGTTGATTTCGGTGCCGCGGCGCGCGAAGCAATGGAGCAGAACAAAAACGCCTCGCAGGAGCAGATCGATAAAGGCGTCAAGATGGCGGCCGGCATCGGAAAAGTGGTGACGTACCTGTCGCCTGTTCTCAGCGCCATCGGCCTGCTCATCATCGCCGGTGTTTTGCTGCTGGCCTTCCGCTTGTTCGGCGGCGAGGGCGACTTCAAGCAAGCCTTTTCCGTGACGTGCTATTCGTCGATGCCGGGCGTGATCAAGAGCATCATCATGATGATTATCATCGTGGCCAAGGGCGGCACCATTCCGGGGCAACAACTGGCCATACTCGTCCGCTCGAACCTCGGGTTTCTCGTCGACTACAAGGCCAATCCAATGGCCTTCGCAGTGCTCTCCTCGATCGACATTTTCAGCATCTGGTTCCTCGTGCTCATGATCATCGGCTTCGCGTATCTGTCGCGCGTATCGCGGGCAAAATCGGCCGTCATCATCATCAGCCTCTGGCTCGTCGTGCTCTGCTTCAAGCTGATCGGCCCTGCGATGCAGTCATTGCGTGCCAATAAATGAAGAAGCCGCTCATCATCATCGGTGCGCTCGTTCTCGTTGGCGCCATCATCTTCGCGAGCGTTCGCGGTGGTGGCTCCAAGGGCGAGCCTGTTTACGTCGAGCCGGTGACGGCGCGCAACATCCAGGCGATCGTCACCGCGCCCGGCGAGATCGATCCGAAAGTCTCGGTCAACATCAGCGCGCACATCGTCGGGAAGATCGAGAAGATCTACTTCAACGAAGGTGACACGGTTCACAAGAATCAACGCCTCGTCGACCTTGAGAAGACCGCCTACCAGGCCGCCTATCTGCGCTCGACCGCCGCGGTCTCGAACAGCAAGATCGAGGTCGCGCGCGCGAAGACCGCCGTCTCCACCGCCGAAACCGCGTACAAGCGAGCCACCAATCTCAAGCAGCAGGGCATTCAGGCGCAGGATTTGTTCGACCAGTCGAGGCAGGCTTACGACAACGCTGTCGCCGCGTATGACTCCGCAAAACAGGGCGTGGCGCAGGCCGAAGCGCTTCTTCAGCAAGCGCAGACCGACCTCGATCACACCACGATCCTCTCGCCGATCGACGGAAAAGCCGTGCAGCTCAACGCACACGAAGGCGAAGTCGTCATCACCGGAACCATGAACAATCCGGGCTCCGTCATCGCGGTCATCGCCGACCTTTCCGAGATCCTCGTCGAGGCCCAGGTGGGGGAGACCGAGATCACCGGCATTCGCGCCAACCAGCCGGCCAAAGTCCACGTCGATGCCATTCCGGACAAGGAGTACGCCGGTCACGTCGCCGAGATCGGCAGCTCCGCGGCGTTGAAGGCGGGCGCCGGCGCCGGCATGCGCTACTTCAAAGTGAAAGTGCAGATCGACAATCCCGACGACCGGTTGCGTCCCGGAATGACGTCGCAAGTCTCGATCGTCACGACCAGTGCCGGCAGCGCCCTGTCGGTTCCGATTCAGAGCGTCGTCGAGCGCGTTCCGCCGTCGTTGGCGAAATCGAAAAGCGGTACTGACGATGAGGACGAGAAGGCGCCGAAGCTCAAGTACGTATTCGTCGTGAACGACGGCAAAGTCAAGATGACCGAAGTCAAGACGGGTGTGAGCGACGCGACGCATGTCGTGCTCACCTCGGGTGGCGCAGCAACTATGAAAGTCGTCTCCGGACCTTTCCGCACCCTGAAGAAACTGAAAGACGGCGATTCCGTAGAAGTGACGAAAGAAGAGTCAAAGACTCCTCAAAACGGGACGGCCTCCAAGTGACAGAGAACGGAAATCACCTCATCGAGATGCGCGAGCTCACGCGCACCTACCAGCTCGGACCGCAGGACATCTTCGCCCTCCGCGGCGTCGATCTCATCATCGATCACGGCGAGTACGTCGCCATCATGGGACCGTCCGGCTCCGGCAAATCGACGCTCATGAATATCGTCGGCTGCCTCGACCGTCCCTCGGCCGGGCAATACATCCTCGACGGCATTCCCGTCGAGTCGATGGACGATGACGCGCTGGCCTCCGTGCGCAACAAGAAAATCGGATTCGTTTTCCAGACCTTCAACCTGCTGTCCCGAACGACCGCATTGCAGAACGTCGAGTTGCCGCTCGTCTACGCCAAGATCGGCCGCCACGAACGCCGCGAAATGGCCGAAGAGGCGCTCACCGCCGTCGGCCTCGGCGACCGCATGAACCATCAGCCGAATGAGCTTTCCGGCGGTCAGCGGCAGCGCGTCGCCATCGCCCGTGCCCTCGTCAACAAGCCCTCGCTGCTGCTCGCCGACGAGCCCACCGGAAATCTCGACTCGCAGACCGGCCGCGAGATTCTCGACCTTTTCCGCGAGCTTTCTTCGCGTGGCAACTCCATCATCATGGTTACGCACGAGGACGACGTCGCCCAGGAAGCGCAGCGCGTCATCCACATCCGCGACGGCAAGATCGTGAATTAGCCCGGCGGCTCGCCGCGCGAAAGTCTAGACTCGAGGCACGATGTTTTTCGAGAACGTCAAGATTGCTCTTCGCGCCATCGGCGCCAACAAGATGCGCTCGATTCTCACGGTACTCGGCGTGATGATCGGCGTCGCCGCGGTCATCGCCGTTGTCTCGCTTGTGCAGGGCATGCAGTACCAGATTTCCAACCAGCTCGAGAACGTCGGCGCCACCTTCGTCCGTGTCGTCCCCGATTTCTCGGCCTCCCGCGGAAATCCGTTTCTGCCCGTGCCGGAGCTCACGTACGACGATGCCGTAGCCGTGCGCCACGGCGCCACCGCCATTCGCGACTTCACGCCGCTCTTTATCGCCAACGCTTCGCTGAAAAACGGAGACTCGACTCACGACACCACGCTCTTCGCCGTCAACCAAAGCTACCCCGACGTCGCCAAGCAGTTCGTCGACCACGGCCGCTTCTTCAGCACGCTCGACGAAGAAGCCAAGAAGCGCGTCTGCGTTCTCGGATCCGAGGCCGCCCGGCAGCTTGGGTTCGTCGACGCAATCGGCAAAGACATCCGCGTTGACAACAACAACTTCACCGTCGTCGGCGTCATGGAGAAGCGCGGCTCATCGCTCGGCAACGATCCCGACGACGTCATCTACATTCCGTTCGCCACCGCGCAGATCCTCTATGGCCCCGACCGGATGACGCATCTTCCGATTGCGCTTCAGGTTCGCAGCCGCGATGACATCGATCTCGCCAAAGAGCAGGTCACCGACATCCTCCGCGCGCGGCATCATCTGAAAAAAGGGCAGCCCGACGACTTCCAGATCACGTCGCAGGAAGAGTTGATGAAGACCATCTCCACTGTGCTGAACACGACCACCGGCATCATGGGCGCCGTCGTCGGCATCGCGCTCCTCGTCGGCGGCATCGGCATCATGAACATCATGCTCGTGTCGGTGACGGAGAGAACGCGCGAGATCGGCATCCGCAAAGCGATTGGCGCGCGGAGATATGACGTCCTGATCCAGTTCCTCATCGAGGCCGTCACGCTCTCCGGATTCGGCGGCATCATCGGCATCGCCGGCGGCTACGGAACCGCGGCGCTGGTGCGCCTTTTCCTCAAACGCTGGTTCGAACTGCCGCCCGTCCATACGCCGCTATGGGCCATCGTCCTCGCCTTCGGCTTCTGCGCAATCCTCGGCATCATCTTCGGCATCTACCCGGCCGCGAAAGCTTCGAAGCTCGATCCCATCGAAGCGCTTCGCTACGAATGAATACGAAGATCCTCATGGCCTCCAGCGCCGTCGTCATGGGCGCGCTCGGAGTCGCCGCGACGTTCCTGCCGCAGGAGATCATCGCCTCGCTCGGCGGAGGAACCGGCCGCACACTTCCTCTCCTTGTCCAAGTCCTCGGCGCGCTCTACCTCGGCTTCGCCATGCTCAACTGGATGGCCAAAGAAAGCCTCATCGGCGGCATCTACAGCCGGCCGGTGTCGATGGGCAACTTCCTGCACTTCGCGATTGCCGGCGTCGCGCTGATAAAGGCCGTCGCCGCTGGCGAGCGAGCAGCGACAGTACTTGGCTGCACGGCGATCTACGTCGTCTTCGCGATCGCGTTCGGAACGGTTGTCTTCGGACGAGCCAAACCTGCGAAGTGAATCCGGCGGAAAAGCGTTTCACGCGGAGGCGCGGGGAACGCAGAGAAAACCTCGCCGTGACCTCCGCGTCTCCGCGTGAAAAGTCTTTCAGTGAGTTCCGCTAAACTCCCGCCCATGAAACGCGTCGCCGTCGCAATAGCTCTTCTCGCATCACTCTCCGCATTCGCAGCCGCGAAGAAAACCACGCCGCCGATGAAACCGATCACGCCCGCCGAGCTTCATTCGCTCGCTCACGACTACTACGAATGGCAGAAAAAGGAGTACCCGGTCGGCGCCAGCGATCAGGGCTTTCATGCTGCCGACGACAAGCTCGATGACTTCGCGCCCGCCACGACGGCGCGCAACGCCGCCCACGTCCGCGCCTTGCTCGATCGTGTGCGCGCCGCCGGCGTCAAAGGCTGGTCGAAGGACGACATCATCGACTGGCTGCTCTTCCGCTCGCAGCTCGAGCGTGACGACTTTCCCGAGCGCGTGCAGAAACCGGAAGAGACCGACCCGCAGGTCTACGTCGGCGAAGCCAGCAACGCCATCTTCTCGCTGCTAAAGAAGGACTACGCCCCAGCTCACACGCGCGCGCTCGCGGCCACCGCGCGGCTCAAAGCCATTCCGGCGATGATCGAGCAGGCCCAGCGCAATCTCAAACATCCCGTGCGTCTTTACTCGCAGCTCGCCATCGACTCCGCGCGCTCTATCGATCCGCTTTTTTCGACGAGCCTGATGACGATCGCCGGCGACCTGACTGAAGAAGAGCGCACTTCGCTCGATGCCGCGCGCGAAGAAGCCGTCGCGTCGATGCACAACTTCGCCGACTGGCTCGAAAAGAAGCTCCCCGAGATGACGGCGTGGAAGCCGATGGGGGAGGCCAACAACAACTACATGCTGCGCAATATCCTCCTTCTTCCGATGGATTCGCGCGACGTCGCGCACCTCGGCGAAGTGGAGCTGGCGCGCTATCGTGCCCTCGAGGCGATGCTGCCCGATCCGTCGCTTGCCGATCCCGATCCCGCACGCGCCAAGAGCATTCCCGCCGATCAGCAGGCCTTCCTCGCCGCGTACGAAAGCCGCGAGCAGGAGATGATCGATTTCCTCAAGGCCAGGAATCTCGTCACGCTCCCGCCGTACCTCGGCGCGTTCCAGATCCGCCAGCTTCCCGAAGCGTTCAAGCCCACAAGCCCTGGCGGATTCATGAATCCGCCGGGCATCTACGACGCCGACAACGGCGGCTTCTACTTCATCCCCACCTACAACCCGCAGAGCAAGAACTTCTACATCCGCGCCGCCATCGAAGACCCGCGCCCGATCCTCGGACACGAAGGCATTCCCGGCCATTTCCTGCAGCTCTCGATCGCCAATCACCTCAGCAACGAGATTCGCCGGCATCATGGCGAGAACGTCTTCGTCGAAGGGTGGGCGCTGTACGGCGAGGAGATGCTCATGCGCGAAGGTCTCTACGCGCCCGATTCGTCGTCAGCCGGCCAGGTGCTGCGCCTGTCGCGTTATCGCGCCGCGCGCATCGGCGTCGACGTCAACCTCCACACCGGCAAGTGGACGTTCGATCAGGGCGTGAACTACTTCATGGAAGGCGGCGGACTCGATAAAGAAGCCGCGGAAGGGGAGGCAGCGGGTGCGGCGTCGTCGCCCACGCAGAAGATCAGCTACATCACCGGCAAGTGGCAGATCATGCGCCTCCTCGGCCGCTACCGCGACGCCAAAGGAAGCGCGTTCCGCCTGGGGCAATTTCACGATGATCTCATCGCAAACGGATCGCTGCCGGTTTCGATCCTGACCTGGATCATGCTCGACGATCCGAGCGAGATCGAGAAAGCGACCGGCATGAAGTTCGCCGCGAAGTAGAATTCGCGGACACGGAGGCAATCGATGGCCATCACTGAAAAATACGAACCTGGGATGTTCTGCTGGATCGAGCTGGCCACAAACGACGCCGCGGCGTCGAAGACCTTCTACACATCGCTCTTCGGCTGGGCGGCGAACGACATGCCGATCCCCGATGGCGTCTACACAATTCTCCAACAGAACGGCCACGACCTCGGCGCGCTCTACCAAACCAAAGAGATTCCCCCAAACTGGGCGACGTACATCAGCGTCGCGAACGCCGACGACTCCGCGAAGAAAGCGACCGCGCTTGGCGCCACGCTCGTCGCCCCTCCGTTCGACGTCATGGACCTCGGCCGCATGGCCTTCGTCGTCGATCCGCAAGGCGCTACATTCGCACTCTGGCAGCCAAAGAAAAAAGCCGGTGCCACGATCCGCGACGAAGCGAACACGCTCTGCTGGAACGAGCTGATGACCTCGGACATCGAAGGATCACGCGACTTCTACAAAGGACTCCTTGGCTGGAACCTGAAAGTCAGCGCCGAATACACCGAAATCCACGTCGGCGAACGCCCCGCCGGCGGCATGATGCAAATGCCCAACGACATGCGCGGCATGCCCTCGAGCTGGTCCCCGTATTTCGCCGTCGACGACTGCGACGCCATCGCCGCCAAAGCCAAATCGCTCGGCGCCCAGGTCTACGTCCCACCAACCGACTTGCCACACGTCGGCCGCTTCGCCGTCCTCGCCGACCCCCAAGGCGCCGCCTTCGACGTAATCAAGCTGGCATAGGAGCGCGGGCGTCTCGCCCGCGGCGTCGAGGCGTCCCGCCTCGACGTGGTTTTCGCCGTGCCGGGCCGAAATACTCCGGCAACACACGCTATGCACCGAATACAGCGAGCACGCGAATGACCGAGCCGCGGATCCGCGCATCGAGGCCGTGACGCCGGCGAGACCGCCGGCGTCACGCGCAGGCGGTCACCCCCCGTTTTCATCCGCCGACGGCCCGTAGATCGCGGGGACTTTGCCGCCCATCGGGCGGAGATACGCGCTCAACTGGCCGCGGTGGTGGACCATGTCGAAGAGGAAGCCCCAGAGCATGTTGCCGATCGTGTCGGTCCAGGTGTTGCCGTCGCCCATGACGAAGTTGGCAGGGCCAGCGAGTTTGGCGTCATCGAGTTTCTCGATTCGCTTGCGCAGCGCGGCGGTGGCGTCGTCCCACGCCTTCACGATCTCCGCGGTCGTGGCCGGACGGGGACGCTGCTTCCAATCGATGGTGCCGGTGTCGAGCAGATCGCAGAGGACGCGCTGCTCTTCGGCGAGCTGCCACCCGAGGTTGCCTGCTTTCGTGGAGCGTTCATGGGGCGCGTAATCGAGTTGTTCCTCGGGCATCGCCCGCAGGACTCTGCCGAACGCCGGCAACTCTGATTCCCATCTCTGCGCGTAAAGCTCGTGTATCTGCATCTCTGCCTCCTTTTGTTGCGCAAGAAGCATAAACGCTGATTCTGATTTCTACGGATTGTGGAGGCGCGAGCACGCGTGGCTTCTCAGCGGTTCCCTTTCGCGCGCTCCCGAACACTACCGGGCGTAGAGCCAGCTCTGTATTTTTCACGGACGATCAAGGGACTCATCAACGTCAGATGAGAAATCCCGCTGGTTGCAACTCGATCATTCGATTCCTCGCGCGGAGGCGTGCGTGAAAACTGCGGATGACGATCTCGATGAGGAAAACGGACCGTCCTTGGACGACGACGAGCGGCGTTACCGCGAGCTGACCGCCAGGGCACACCTCGAACCCGCAGACATCGAGACGCGACTCCCGGTCGAAGCCGGCCCAGCTTCGGAAGCGCCTCCGTCGTGGCGTGTTCTCGTTGCCGAAGACGATCGACTCAGCCAGCAAGTCATCGCGGGCCAGCTTGCGACGCTCGGATTCTCGTGCGACATCGTCGCGGACGGAAGCGAGGCGTTGGGCAGCGTGATCAGCGGGCGATACGACCTCGTCCTGATGGACCTTCGCATGCCGGTGCTCGATGGCCTGGCGGCAACGCGCCTGATCCGGCAGTGGGAGAAGGAGCGCGGCGCGCCGCCAGTCAGGATCGTCGCGGTCACGGCGAACGGATCGGCAACCGATCGTCTCCGCTGTCTCAAGACCGGGATGGATGACCATTTGCCGAAGCCGCTGCGGATTGCCGAGCTGTCGTTTGTTCTGAACCGGCTGCTTGATTCGCCGCCGTCGCAGGCCGTGCGGGAAGTCAATGCGCGCCAAGGCCATCCGGATCTCGATCACTCGATGATCGAAGGATTGCGCGCGCTCGGCGAGGACGATGGCACCTTCTTCCGCGGCCTGGTCAGACAATTTCGCGCCGACAGCGATGCGCGCCTTGCGCTTCTCGATCAAGCGGCGAACGATGGCAAGACTTCCGTGATTCGTGCGGTCGCGCATGCTCTTCGCGGAAGTAGCGCAAACATCGGCGCTGCCGGCCTGGCCGCGGAATGCCGCGCGGTTGAGGCCCTCAACGCGGATGACGATGCCAGCCAGTATCGGAACGCGGTGCGGCGTCTTCGCTCCGCGTACGAGAGGCTGCTAGCGCTCCTCGACGGGCTGGCCTGAACGCGAGGACTTCGATTGCAGAACTCGTGAGTGAACACCGCAATGTTCAATGTTGGATGTTGAGGCGTGTCGCATGAGGAACGTCCACCGTTGAGGCCGAACGTGCTTCATTGAGCATCGAACATTCGACAGTATCCATTCAACATTTTGCGTCTCGGACCTGCTCCGTGCATTGGATGCGGCGCCGTCGCACGAATCATCCCGCCGAACGGGATGCAGCGTGTTCGAAGCGGGAGTTGTCTGCGGTAGCCGGGCTGAGGCCGGGAATGGAGATGCGGAAAATGCTGCCGAATCCTCCGCTCGCAAGCGCTGCAATCGTGCCGCCGTGCGCTTCCGCCACCATGCGGCAGAACGCCAGGCCGAGCCCAGTTTGCTTCACGCTCGGATCCGCCTGTTCCAGCGTCACGAATGGCTGAAACAGCGACTGGCGAAAACCGTCCGGAACGCCGCTTCCTTCATCGATCACATCGATCCGCAGTCCCTGTTGCTGCTGCAGGAGATCGATCGTCACCTTCGCTTTGGCGGGACTGAACTTGATGGCGTTGAGCACGAGGTTTTCGAGACAACGCCGGAGCAACGCCGGATCGGCGAAGAACGGGCATTGCACGTCGATCTTCGTGAGAATGCTGATCTGCAGCCGTGCCGCCGCCGGCAGGCAGTCTTCGACGACGAGTTGCACCAGCTCGTTCGCATCGATCTCGCTGACGTGTGCCGTCAGAACGCCGGCGTCGCTCCTGGCCACGACCAGCAGGTCGTCGATCAACTGTTGCAGCCGCGACACCTGCGCGCGGATGCGCATCAGAGGCGGGGAGGGCTCCGTCAACTTCTTCTGCAGAACCTCCGCCGAGAACGAGATCACCTGCAGCGGATTGCGAAGATCGTGAATGACCATGTTGGTGAAATCGGTGCGCAGGGCCAGGAGCTGCTCGAGCGTCTGGCGTGAGCGCGATACGCGGATCATGGCGCGGACGCGTGCCCGAACTTCGATGCCGCTCAAGGGCCTGGAGAGAAAGTCGGTTGCGCCGGCGTCGAGGGCCAGCGTCATGTCATCCCGCGAATCGAGCGCCGTCATTACGACGATCGGCGTCCCCCGGCCTCGTGCATCAGCGCGGATACTCCGGCAAAGTTCGATCCCGTCGATCGCAGCCGTCGTCAGCTCCGTGATGATGACGTCGGGCCCGCTGCTCCGGACCAGTTCCATGGCCTCGATCGCCGATGCCGCCTCCCGCACTTCATACCCTTCCGGCCGGAGCAGGTTGTGAATGAGCGCTCGCGAGTTTGCATCGTCATCAACGATCAGGATCGTAGTCATGATGGACCTTTCGCTGGCCGATCGCATGACAGTGGAGCCCTTCGTTTGATGGAAGGGCTCTCCAATCAGTCGGTCCCGCCGCTCAGGGCGATTCCTCTTGATGCCGAAGGTTTCGTGGAGAGCAGAAGAATCATGACCCGGATAAGAACCTGTGCGCCGTGCCAATCGACACGTTGATGTGATGCGAAGCACGAGACTGTCACCCAATTACGCCAAGTGACTCGGATGGTTGTCTGGCTGAGCGGTTACCGGGTTACCCGGTTGTCCGGTTGCCGGGTTATTGGGTTGCTGCGGTGGGCGAACCCGCACGCATTCGCAACGGCGCTGGGTAACCCAGCACCGGCAAACCGGGCAACCGGGCAACTCGGCAACCGGGCCACTCAGCAACCCAGCAACCTTCACCCACCCACGTATTTTTTTCGCCGCGCCAGCGACTCCCTTACGAACAGGAGGAATCGTCGGTGCGAATCGACACACGTTCATGCTGATCAAAACCATCACATTGCGCGTACCGGCGACCTTCGAGGGCTCGCGTGACGCAGCCATGAGCGTGCGCGAGTTCCTCAATCAGTTGGCAGTGCGGCCGGCTCATGCCGCGCGGTTCGAACTCGTGGTCGCCGAATCCGTCGACAACATCGCCGGGTACGCGGACAGTGATGAAAACGGCCTCGTTGACATCACCGTGGTCGCGGGCAGCGAAACGCTCCGCATCGTCATCCGCGACGACGGACTGGCCTCGGACATGGACGGTCTGAACAACTTCATGACGCTCCCGGAAAC
>DATAMS010000102.1:0-4606 GCA_036260495.1 Thermoanaerobaculia bacterium | reverse complement strand
AAGATTGATCGCGGTGGTGGTTTTGCCGACACCGCCTTTTTGGTTGGCGACCGTGATGATCATTGAACCGGGATCGATTCTAACCGATCGCGCACGTCACATTTTGTACTTGCCGAGATCCTCGGTGTCGAGGCTTTCGAGCCACTTCTTCGAGCGCTCGTCGTCTTCCTCGACATTCTCGGGCGAGATCGTCTGCGCCTGGTCGAGAACCGTCTGGGCGACGAAAATGGGCGCTTCCGTCCGGAGGGCCAGCGCGATCGCATCCGACGGCCGGGCGTCGACTTCCAGCGTCTTGCCGCCGGTCAGGATGCGGATCTGGGCGAAGAAGGTCGAGTCGCGAAGGTCGTTGATGACGATGCGGGTCACGCGCGCGCCAAGCTCGCCAATGGCGGTGCGCAGTAAGTCGTGCGTCATCGGACGCGGCGTTTCCACATTCTCGAGTTGCAGAGCGATGGCGTTCGCTTCGAAGATGCCGACCCAGATCGGAAGGAAAAACTTCTCCTCCTCATCTTTCAAAACGACGATCGGCGAATTGGATACGGGGTCGAGCATCAGACCCTTGATCGACATCGGTACGAGCTGACTCATGCGACGGCCTCCCCACGTAACGTGTGATGCTGCGCTTGCTCGATGCGCACGCCCAGCATACTCCCCGGACGCGTCGATGGGTCGCCGCTGAAATTGACGACCCAGTTGTCGTCGGTGCGGCCGGTGAGCATCGTGGGATCGTGCTTGCTCGGGCCCTCGACGAGCACGGGCAGAACGCGGCCGCGATACGAATCGAGATGTTCGTGTTTGTACTGTTCGTGAATTTCGAAGAGACGATTGAGCCGCTCCGAAGCGATGGCGTCGTCGACCGCCGCTCCGAGTTTCAGCGCAGGCGTGCCGGGACGCGGCGAGTACTTGAACGCGAAGAGCGATCCGTAGCCGACTTCCTTCATCAGCGAAAGCGTCTGCTCGAAATCGTCGTCGGTCTCGCCGGGAAAACCAACGATGACGTCGGTCGAGAAATGGATCTCCGGAATGGCCGCGCGGATCCGCGCGATCGTGTCGAGATAGTGTTCGCGCGTGTAGAGGCGTTTCATCCTTCGCAGCACTTTCGATGATCCCGATTGCACCGGCAGGTGAAGGTAGCGCGAGATGTTTTCGTGATCCCGCATTGCCGCGATCATCGAATCACTCACCTCCGCTGGATGCGAAGTCATGAAACGCAAGCGCGCCACGCGATCGATCTCCGCAACGGCGCCGAGTAGCGAACCGAAGTCTCGGCCAGTGATCGGGCAGCGATAGGCATTGACCGTTTGCCCGAGCAACTCGATCTCGACGCGACCGCTCTCGACGGCGGCGCGAACTTCGCGGACCACATCGTCGAACGGACGCGACACCTCGCGGCCGCGTGTCGTCGGCACGATGCAGAACGTGCAGTTCTTGTTGCAGCCTTCGATGATCGTGATCTGAGCCTTCGTCGCCGACGGCCGATCGACGGTCAGGTAGTCGTAATTGCGATCCTCGGGGAAGTCGATCGCCACGCGCCGCTCACCCGCCAGGATCTGATCGAGGTGGCCGACGTTGCCCGGCCCCATCACGAAATCGACCCACGGCGCGCGATGCAGGATGGCCTCCCCTTCCTGCTGCGCCACGCAGCCGCAAACACCGATGCGCAGATCCTCGCGCGCCGCCTTCATCTCGCGAAGCCGTCCGAGGTGAGAGAAGACTTTCTGCTCGGACTTGTCGCGAATCGAACAGGTGTTGAGCAGAATGAGATCCGCCGCGCTCTCGCTCTCCACGCGCTGATAGCCGCGCAGTTTGAGGCTGCCGGAGAGCCGCTGGCTGTCGAGATCGTTCATCTGACAGCCCCAGGTTTCGATGAAGAAGGTTTTGGTCATGGCACTACTTTTCGTGCGGAATCGACGGGCGCAGTTTCTCCAACGCGTCCCGCGCGTCTGCTAGTTCCTTCCTCGCAGTTTCCAGTTGCAACTTCGTCTGCTCGAACCGCGCGGCGATCGTCTTGTCGCGATAGTTCGGATCGTTCTCTGCGTAGTACGACTGCTCCAGGCGATCGAGCTGCTTGTCGAGATCGTTGACTTTGACTTGCGCGTCGTCGGCGCGCTTCTGTGCGTCTGCGCGTGCATGGACCAACTTGCTCTGATCGGCGATCGCTTGCGGCATCGGCACCGGCGGCGTCTCCGGTTTCGGCGCTATCTTTGCGCCGGTCGCAGGCGCCGAGCTTTTCACCGACGACTTCTTCACGTCGGCGTTTGTGATCGCTTTCTTCGTCGTTTTCTTCTTCGGTCCGCCGTTCGCTTTCGCCGCTTTGACGAGCGGCGAGTCCTCTGCGTGGCCAGCGATGGCAACGAGAAGAACGGCGAGAGCGAGAAGCTTTTTCATGGGGCTGATGTGCCGGCGCGGCCGTATCGATCTTCGAGGCGGACCACGTCGTCGAGCTCAGGCGTGGAGACCTCCGCGAGGTCGGTATCTTCCAGCGCTTCCATCCGATGAATCATCCGCGGCGGAATGTGAAACGCCTCGCCGCCGCGCAACATGATGTCGCGGCGGTCGCCATCGACTTCGATCGTCAGCTTCAGATCGCCAGCCACAACAAAGAGCGTCTCTTCTTTGATTTCGTGGTACTGCAAACTGAGGCTCTCGCCGCGATTGATGTGCAGGATCTTGCCGACGTAGCGGTTCGTCTTCGCGAAGATCAATTCGTATCCCCACGGCTTGGAGACGCGCTTGACGGGCAGGTGATCGAAGAGATGATCGTTCATTTTCAGGGCGTCTTGTTGATGAGACCTTCGGGGAAACGCATGGCCACGCTCTCGATGATGAACTCCTCGATCTCCTGCGCGGTTTTCTTCGTCAGCGCGACCTCGGCGATGCGTTTGCAATCGCGGTAACGCACGGAGCGCACGATGTTCTTGATCACCGGAATCGACGAGGGATTCATCGAGAAAATCTCAAGGCCGAGGCCGAGGAGGACGATGGCGAAAAGCGGATCGGCGCCCATCTCGCCGCAAAGCGAGACTGGAATGTTCGCCTTGTGGCCGGCGTCAATGACCATCTTCAGCAATCGCAACAGCGCGGGATGCAGCGGCTCGTACAGATAGCTCACGTTTTCGTTCGAGCGATCGATCGCCAGCGAGTACTGAATGAGATCGTTTGTACCGATGGCGAAGAAGTCCGCCTCGGTCGCCAGGATGTCGGCGATGATCGCAGCAGATGGCACTTCGATCATGATGCCGATCGGCAGCTCCGGATTGTGGGCAATCCCTTCAGCATCCAGCTCCGCGCGAAGCTCGCGAACGAGCGTCTTCACCTGCCGCAGCTCCTGCACGCTGGTGACGACCGGAAACATGATCTTGATTTTTCCGAACGCCGAGGCGCGAAGCAGAGCGCGCAACTGCGTGCGAAACATGTCGCGGTGCTTCATGCAGAGACGCAGGCCGCGCAGCCCGAGCACCGGATTGTTTTCCTTGCTGCCGATGACTTCCTTGGCGAGCTTGCGGCCGCCGAGGTCGAAGGTTCGGATCACGCACCACTGCGGCGCGGTTGCCTCGGCCAGCGCGCGATAAAGCTGGAAGTGCTCCTCTTCGTTCGGCAGCAACGGGCTTTTCGAAATGTAGAGAAACTCGGATCGATAAAGCCCGATCCCTTCTGCGCCGAAGCGGATTGCATCCTTCAATTCTTCGACCAGCTCGATGTTCGCCTGCAGCGTGATGCGCCTGTCGTCCTTGGTCAGCGCGACGAGATCGCGATTCTCGAGCAGCCGCCGCTCGGCCTCTTCGTGACGGATCACGCGCGACTGGTACTCGGCGATCATCGCCTGCGTCGGATTGACGAGCACCAGGCCCTCGTAGCCGTCGAGAATCACCATCTCGTCGTTGTCGACAATCTTGGTCAGGCGCGGAACGCCGATGACCGCCGGCATGAAGAGCGACTTCGCGATGATCGAGGTATGCGACGTTCGCCCGCCCGCCTCGGTCGCAAATCCGACGATCGGCCTGCGATTGAAATGAATCGTGTCCGACGGGGTGAGGTCGTCGGCGAGGATGATGACGTCGTGCGTGATCTCGGAGACGTCGTGGTGCGAAACACCCTGCAGATTTTTCTGCACGCGATCGGCAACATCTTTCACGTCGGCGACGCGCTCGCGAAGATAGACGTCGTCGAAGCTGCGGAAGCGCGCCTGCAGTTCTTCCTGCACTTCGGCCAGCGCCCACTCAGCGTTGACCTGCTCGGCTTCGATCTTCTGCACGACTTTGTCCGCGAATGAGGGATCGCTGACCATCATCGCGTGCGCCTCGAAGATCGACGCGTATTCGTCGCCCATCGAGCGTTTCACTTTCTGTTTGAGATCGAGCAACTGGCTCTGCGTCTTCTCGATCGCTTCAAGAAATCGATTGACCTCGGACGGCACCTCATCATCGCGGATCGGCACGCGATAAACCGCCGCTTCGAGCCGTTCGACGATCACCGCGCGGCCGATGGCAATGCCGGGCGAGACACCGATGCCTTTGTAGGTCCGGATGCTCGTGCGGCTGGGTGAGGTCATGGTGGGCATGTTCGTCGGGTGCCGGCTGTCGGGTGTCGGGCGTGGGTAACACCC
>DATAMS010000099.1:0-2350 GCA_036260495.1 Thermoanaerobaculia bacterium | reverse complement strand
AACGCCGTATGCGGCGGCGAGCGCGCTCGATTCCTTGAACGCCAGCACGAGGCCAATCGCGGCGATCATCAGCAGCCAGTTCACCGAGGGAATGTAAATCTGGCCGATCTCGCGCGCGGACGTGTGGCGAATCAGGATGCGCGGCGCGTAGCCGAGCTGCACGGCCTGCCGCGTCAGCGAGAACGCGCCGGAGATCACGGCCTGCGACGCGATGACCGCAGCCACCGTGGCCAGAATGACCATCGGGTACTTGGCCCAGTCCGGCGCCATGTGAAAAAACGGATTCCCGACTGCGCTCTTGTCGTGAAGCAGCAACGCTCCCTGACCGAAGTAGTTCAGCAGGAGCGCTGGAAAAACGACGATGAACCACGCCAGCCGGATCGGACGCGCGCCGAAGTGACCCATGTCGGCATAAAGCGCTTCGCCGCCCGTGACCGCAAGGAAGACCGCGCCGAGAACGAGAAAGCCTTGCACTCGATTGACGATGAAGAAGTGAACGGCGTGTGTCGGCAGGATGGCCCAGAGCACGCGCGGATCGACAGCGATCCAGCGAATGCCGAGGATGGAGATGACGGCGAACCAGACCATCATCACGGGTCCGAACAACGCGCCCACCTTCGCAGTCCCCGCACGCTGCACGGCGAAAAGAATGATGAGAACGATCACCGTGATGATCTCGACATACGGCCCGAAAACGGGCGTGGCCACTTCCAGTCCCTCGATCGCGCTCAGCACCGAGATGGCGGGTGTGATCATGCCGTCGCCATAAAGAAGAGCCGATCCGAAGAGGCCGAGGGCGATGAGAATGGCCCGGCGGGTCGACTGCGACTCGCGCGTGCGCGCCAGCGACATCAGCGCCAGGATGCCGCCTTCGCCACGGTTGTCGGCCCGCATGACGAAGACGAGGTACTTGAGCGAGATGACGATGATCAGCGACCAGCAGATGAGCGAGAGAATGCCCAGAACGTTCTCGGGCGAGGCCGCGACGCCGTGCTTCAAGTGAAAGCATTCGCGGAACGCATACAGCGGGCTCGTACCGATGTCGCCATAGACGACACCGAGCGCGCTCAGGGAGAGGATGACGAGATAGCGTCCGCTGCTCTTGTGATCTGGGGAAACTTCCATCGGGCGGGCGAAGGTAACACGGAACGGGGAGTGGAGTGTGGGGAGTGGGGAGTCGGGTCAGGCCTTTCGCTGGCCATTGTTTATGATTCGGGCATGGCGCTGATCGCCTTCGTGGATGAGTCAGGAACCGCGTCCCTCGCAGCCATGGACAACCGCGTTCCCGTTTTCGGCCTCGGCTTTCTAATCTGTGATTCCGAGAGGTATGCAAACGAGATCGTCCCAGCCGTGACGAAACTGAAGATCGCCACGTTCGGTCATGATGCCGTCATTCTTCACGCGGCCGAGATGCGCAACCGCACCGGTGATTTCTCGGTGCTCCTGAACGCGCAGAAACGTGAGGCTTTTTTTGACACACTGAACGCGATCATCCTTGATGCGCCATTCAGTCTGATTGCGGTAGCCATACGAAAACTGCTGCACGCTCGAAAATACGGAAGCCGCGCGAAGGATCCCTATGAACTTGCGCTCGAGTTTGGACTGGAAAGGTTGGCGCCCTGTCTGGAAGATTTAAACCAGAGTTCGATTGTCATCGTCGCAGAGAGCCGCAACAAACACGAGAACGAAGCGCTTCGCGCAGCATTCGACCGGCTGATGAAACAGGGTTCTTCCTACCAGTCCTTTGGCCACCTTCAGATTGATCTAAGGTTTGCCCCAAAGTCAGCGAATTCGGTGGGACACCAACTCGCCGATATCTGCATTAGCCCGATCGCAAAGTTTGCAGAAACGCAAAAGAAGACGCTTCCATTTGAGATCGCGAGGACGAAGATCCTCGAACGCCCGGGCTGGCAGCACGGTCTGAAGATTTTCCCTTAGAAAACAAACGACCCGCCCGGGGGTCCGGTGCGGGTCGATGGCGTCGCGGAGAAGTCTCGGCGGCGGCTCGGGCGGAGCAGTCTCAGCCCTGGGTGATCTGATATTCGTACTCCTGAAGTGCTTATAAGGTCAAGAAAATTTCGACGTCCTCGGGGGTGGAGTGTGGGGAGTGGGGGTGGGGAAGTGACGTGTAGTGGAGAAGGGAGTGGTGAGCAAGAGTGGTATGAAGAAACACTGCGAAGCAACGCGACGGTTGAACGGATCGACGTCAGCGCCCCGGCTCATTCCCACTCCCCACACCCCACTCCCCACACCCCACCCGCACTGCCCAACCTTCGCGACACACCCTGTGTTATATTGACCGACCCCGCACAGTCCCGCGGGTACGTGCCATGATCGAGATCCAGATCGT
>DATAMS010000068.1:0-4894 GCA_036260495.1 Thermoanaerobaculia bacterium | reverse complement strand
TGCGTGCCGCGACGAGAACGTTCCCCGGCCCGAGTCCTGACCCGAAAGCCGCACGCGGAATCCGTCGGTCATCAAAGTGCCGAACGCCAGCATCTCCGCGAATGCCCAGTCGATCGGCTCGCGTCCTTCCGCCATTGCCGTGCGTCGCGCGATGATCGGTTTGAGTTTCGGATGCAGCGACAGTTCGGCCGGGACCGAAGTCAGAGCTTTGCTGACGACATCGAGCGCGTTGCGCGGCACCGAGGTGTCGGGCGAAGGCTGGTTCTGGAAGCCGGTAATCTCCTCATCGGTCCAGAGCGCACCGCGCTCGTTCGACGATGGCGGCTCGTTGTCTTCGCGCGTGCGGTCGAACGCTTCCTGCAGTTTGTTCTGGAAGTTGTCGAGCCACGACTCCGCTTCCTTCGGATCGATGTCGCCTTTCCGCAGAAGCGTCTCGGTGTAGATCTTCCGCACCGAGCGGTGCTCCTTGATCGACTTGTACATCTTCGGCTGCGTGAGCGACGGCTCGTCGCCTTCGTTGTGGCCGTGACGCCGGTAGCAGATCATGTCGATGACGACGTCTTTGTGAAACTGCTGCCGGAAGTCGTAGGCCAGTTTCACGGCGCGAATGCACGCTTCGGGATCGTCGCCGTTCACGTGGAAAATCGGCGCCTGCACCATCTTCGCGACGTCGGTGGCGTAGACCGATGAACGCGCCGACTCCGGTCCGGTCGTGAATCCGATCTGGTTGTTGATGACGAGATGGATCGTGCCGCCGGTGCGATAGCCAGGAAGCTGCGAGAGGTTCAGCGTCTCGGCGACGACGCCTTGTCCGGCGAAGGCAGCATCACCGTGAATCAGCACCGGCAGGACCCAGGCGCGCTTGTGATCGCCGAGGAGTTTCTGCTTCGCGTGGACCATGCCCTCGACGATCGGATCGACGGCTTCGAGATGGCTCGGATTCGACGCCAGCGTCAGCTTCATGTGCGAGCCGTCAGGCGTCTGGTGCACGCCGTCGGCGCCGAGGTGGTATTTCACGTCGCCGGAGCCCTGGGTCGTGTTCGGATCGACGTCGCCTTCGAACTCGTGAAAGATCTTCTCGTACGACTTGCCGAGGATGTTGGCGAGCACGTTGAGGCGCCCGCGATGCGCCATCCCGATCACCGCTTCGGCCACGCCATCCTGCGTCGCTTCGTTGAATAAGTAGTCGAGCATCGGGATCGTGCTCTCGGCGCCTTCCATCGAGAAGCGTTTGTGGCCGACGTACTTCGTGTGCAGAAACTTTTCGAACGATTCGGAATCGTTGAGCTTCATCAGGATGCGCCGCTTCGTGGCCAGCTCGAGCGGCCCGTGATTGCGTGACGGCTCCATCCGGTCCTGCAGCCATTTCTTCTGCACGGTTTCGGAGATGTGCATGTACTCCGGCCCGATCTTGCCGCAGTACGTTTCGCGAAGCGTGTCGAGGATGTCGCGAAGTTTCGCGGTCAGCTTGCCGCACAAACCGCCGCTGATGAACTCGCGGTCGAGATCCCAGATGGTGAGGCCGTAGAAGGCGGGATCGAGCTCGGGATGACGCTTGACTTCGTACTCGAGCGGATCGAGATCGGCGAGCAGATGACCGCGCACGCGATAGGCGTTGATCATCTGCAACACGGCCGCTTCGCGCGCGACCTTTTCATCTTCGCTGGCGTTCCGGCGATGACGATCTTTGCCCCAGACCACCGGCTCGTACGGGATGCGCAGATCTTTGTAGATGGCTTCGTAGAAACCGTCGCTGCCGAGTAGGAGCTCGTGGACGCGGGCGAGGAACGCGCCAGATTCGGCACCCTGAATGATGCGATGGTCGTACGTCGACGTCATCGTCATCACTTTGGAGATGCCGAGGTCGGCGAGGACGGAGGGATCGCTGGCGGAGTACTCGGCCGGGTAGTCGATCTGGCCGGTGGCAATGATCGTTCCCTGCGATTGCATCAGGCGGGGGACGGAAGCGATCGTGCCGATCGTGCCGGGATTCGTGAGCGAGATCGTGGTGCCTTCGAAGTCGGACATCTCCAGCGTGCTGTTGCGCGCCTTGCGGACGACTTCGTTGTAGGCCTTGAGGAACTGCGCGAAGTCCATCGTCTGGCCGCGCTTGACGTTGGGCACGAGCAGCGAGCGCGAGCCGTCTTTGCGCTCGACGTCGATGGCGATGCCGACGTTGACGTCTTCGTGATCGATGCGCGACGGCGTGCCGTCGGCCTGCATCGCAAATGCTGCGTTCATCCTCGGGAACTGCTTCACAGCGTGAACGATGGCCCAGGCGATGATGTGCGTGAACGACGCTTTGGGCTGACCGGTGAGGGCGAGGTGATTGTTGACGACGCGCCGGTTTTCCTCGAGCACTTTGACCGGGATGTTGCGGATGGAAGTCGCCGTCGGCATTGACAGCGAGAGCTCCATGTTCTGCGCGATCTTGCCTGCGGCGCCGCGGAGCGGGCTGGTGGTCTGGTTCGAGGGGACGGGCGTGGGACGGGGTGGTGGTTGCGGAGTCGCGAGGTTGCTCGGTTGTGGAGTGGGTTGCTGGGTTGCTGGGTTGCTGGATTGAAGTGCGGGTTGCAGGGTTGCCGGGTTGCTGCGTTGCGGAGCGGCCGGCGCCACGGAGATTGGGGCGATGGATGCTGACGCGCCGGCGGCGGCTGCTCGCTGCTCCTCGATCTCCTCTTCGAACTCTTCCTCGAAGCGCGGCTCGTAGTCCTGAAAAAACTCGCGCCAGCTCGCGCTCACCGAATCGGGGTTTGCGCGGTAGCTCTCGTAAAGATCTTCGATGAATGCCGTGTTGGCGCCGTAAGTCTGGGTGACAGATGACATAGCGTGGGTACCTAACGAATGTGGAGCGGGGATGATTCTCTAAGAAGAGTGAAGGGTGAAGAGTGAAGAGTGAAAGGACTTCGCCCCTCGCGTTTTTTCACTCTTCACACGTCACTCTTCACTCTTCTTTTCCGCCATCAGCGAGTGAGACAACGACGTCAGCCCCAGCCAGCCGATTCCGGCGGCGAATCCGCCGAAGACGTCGGACGGGAAGTGGACGCCGAAGTAGACACGCGAAAAGCCGACGCTGAGGATCGTCAGGCCGGCCAGCGTGTGCACGACTGTTTGCGTGGCCACCGATTCATTCTGCACGAGATGATGGGCGACGATCGGATACGTCGCCGCCGACAGGAGCGAGTGACCGCTGGGGAAGCTGTGCGATCCCGGCAACTTGATCCGCCGGGCGCGCTCGATCGGACGCTGGCGTTGAAAGATGTTCTTCAGGATCGTGTTGATGGCCATCGCGCCGCCGGTGGAGACGACGACGGTCCATGCATCGTCGCGCCGTCCCTTCCGCCACATCATCAACGCGGTGATGCCTGCCGCGCTGCCGATCGCCGCATGGGTACCGAGCTGCGTGATGGCGTGCATGACGCGGTGCATCTGCGGGTTGTCGATCGTGTGGACGGCGTCCATGATCGCTTCGTCGTAGCGGTCCGCGTTTCCGCGTACGACCTGCTCGGCCTGTTTTTGAAAGAACCAGAACGCGACGCCCGCCAGCGCGACGCTGCCGGTCGTCCCGATCGCCAGCGGCAGGAATCGCTGGCGGCGTTTTGGTTTCTTTGCGGGCGCTTTCTTCACGGAGCGAGTCTATAACAGCGGTGGATATGAGGCGTGGAGACGCACCCCGACATTTCGCTTCTGGATCTCCTGCCTCGGCGCGATAAACTTCCTTCATGGATCAGGCCACGATCAGTTCGCACATCGCCGCGGCGCACGAGGTGATTGCGCGGCTGCGCGCCGAGGTGGGGAAGGCGGTCATTGGGCAGGAGGCGATCGTCGACCGGCTTGTCATCGCGCTCCTGATCCGCGGTCACGTTCTCCTCGAAGGCGTTCCCGGACTCGCAAAAACACTGCTCGCACGTACGCTCGCCGGCGCCATCGACGCCTCGTTTCATCGCATCCAGTTCACGCCCGATCTTTTGCCCGCCGATATCACCGGCACGCTGATCTTCGATCCGGCCGGCCGTGCGTTTACGCCGCGGCAAGGCCCGATTTTCGCGAACCTCGTGCTCGCCGACGAGATCAATCGTGCACCCGCGAAAGTGCAGTCGGCGCTGCTCGAGGCGATGCAGGAACGGCAGGTCACGATCGGCGATACGTCGTACCGGCTGCCGGAGCCGTTCATCGTCATCGCCACGCAGAATCCGATCGAGCATGAGGGGACGTACGCGCTTCCGGAGGCGCAGGTCGATCGCTTCGTGATGAAGCTGCGCGTCGGCTATCCGACGCAGGACGAGGAGTTGCGGATGCTCGGCATCTACCTCGATCCGACGGCGCAGCAGATCAGCGTTGAACGCATTTTGCGAATCGTGGAGATCGAGCAGATCGCGCATCTCGTGGCCAGCGTGCATGTCGACGAGCGCATCAGCCGCTACATCATTCAACTTGTCAGCGCGACGCGGAACCCGGCGAACTTCAAACTCTCCGCCCTCGTGCCGCACATCGAGTTCGGCGCCTCGCCGCGCGCAACGCTCGCGCTGGCGCACGTGGCCAAAGGCTACGCGTTCATTCAGGGACGTCCGTATGTGATCCCCGAGGATGTGAAAGCGATCGCGCCGGATGTGCTGCGTCACCGGCTGGTGCTCAGCTACGAAGCGGCCGCGGAGCACGTGACCGCCGACGCGATCGTCGAGCAGGTGCTGGGGGCGGTGGCGGTGCCGTGATGGGGGTTTATGGGTTGCCTGGTTTCCAAGTTGCCGAGTTGCCAGGTTTCCGGGTTGCCAGGTTTCCGGGTTGGCAGGTTTCCGAGTTGCCAGGTTTCCGAGTTGCCAGGTTTCCGAGTTGCCAGGTTTCCGGGTTGCCAGGTTTCCGGGTTGCCAAGTTTCCGGGTTGCCGGGTTACCGGG
>DATAMS010000055.1:0-6904 GCA_036260495.1 Thermoanaerobaculia bacterium | reverse complement strand
TCACGAACTGACCGCCGTTCGCGTCGATGTTGTTGACCGTGTAGCGCACCGATTTGCCACCGGTGAGTCCCGTGATGTCGAAGCTGCTCTTCGTGCCGTCGAGAACAGCGACGAGATCGCCGTTCGCGTCGGTGATGATGTAAGAGGAGTCAGTGCCCGCGGTCCACGCCAGGTGAACCGCCGGTCCGCTCACCGAACAATACGCAGCCTCGGCCACCTGTAGATCGCCGTTCAGGCAGAAAGACGAATTCGGCGCGGACGGCGTGACGCTGTTCGACGTGAACGTGAAGCCGCGGCTGTCCGTCGCCACGACCGTGTACGCAGTGCCGGACGTGGTGTCGTTGAAGGCGAGGGTCGATGCCGTCAACGTTCCGCTGATCGCGACTCCGCCGCGAAAAACTTTGTACGACGACGCGCCGGAAGACGATGACCACGAAAGATGAACGCCGCGCGGCTGGCAGACAGGAATGGCGGCGACTCCGAATGCTCCCGGTCCGGCGAGAGCAACCGGCGCGACGAGTAAAAACAAAAACGCGAGGAGCGATGTGGTCTTCCGCCACGGAGCGCGCATAGGGACGAATAGATTGTACACATCGAGCACTCCGGATCGTGGTTTTGATCGTGGCCGCTGAAAAAACCAGGAATGGCCGTCCATCCTGAAAAGGAAGGAACTATGGCCCGTCACGTCGTCATTCTAGCGGCAGCTCTTCTTGTCACTGCATGCAGCCCGCTTACGCCGCGCCGTCTCACTCTGGTTAACGGCCAATGGACTCCACGGCCTCAGGCGCCGATCAGTGAGTTGCAGGACACCGACGAGAATCTCAATCCGAAACGTTCCAGCGACGCGGCCAAGTCGATCGCCGCCACCACGTGGGAGCACTATGACTCCTTTGATGTCGGAATCATCGAGTTTACGGAATGGGGTGGACTGTGGGGCGATACGCAACGCACGCGTGTCGTCGAAGAGGTCCGCCGCATTGCGCAGGAGCAAGGATCGACGGTGGTCGTCTACGCGCACGGCTGGCATCACTCCGCCCGGTGGAATGACACCAACCTCGTCTCGTTCCGGCACGTTCTGCGGTTCCTCGCCAGGCAGCCGCAGGTGGGCATGCACTGCACTCTGTCTGCGAGCGCCAGGCACTCACGTGTCGTCGGAATCTATATCGGCTGGCGCGGTGAATCGTTGCCCCTCCCGGGAGCGAACCTGGCCACGATCTTCTCGCGCAAACGGGTAGCTCAGGCCATTGGTGGGCCGTCGACAAACTGGGAAGCGATGAAAGTGCGGCGTCATCTGCTGGTGCGTCAGTCGCAGCTCGCCAACGTACTACGGCAACTTGAGACAATCCGCGATGAGGCAAACCGCAACGCCAACGTCGATGGCCGGCCATTCACGTCGCTGACGATCACTGGCCACTCCCTCGGCGGTGCCATGCTGCTTTCGGCGATGCAACAAATCGTCTTCAACAAGACGATCGACGACGCCACGCCGATCGATTCGAATGATCTCCATCGCGTCGGGGACGCAGTCATTCTGCTGAACCCCGCCGTGGAAGCGAGTCGCTACAAGACATTCCGTGCCCAGGTATCCAGCAAAGACTTCGATGAGAAGCAGCGGCCAATCCTCCTCGTGCTCTCATCCGACGGCGACACGCCAAACAAGATTGCCCTCAAAATCGCACGTGTCCTGGTGACGGCCTTCACGCCGCGCCGATGGCGCGATTGGCGTGACAGCACAACCGCGCTCGGGTTCTCACTCGGCGACATCAGCCACCGGCTGGCGGTGCAACAAGCCGATGGGAAAGAGCTTCTCGACACGCCACTCGAAAATCTGAAGCCGGCGTTCTTTCCAGACGGCATCTCGCTCGCCGATAAGAAGCGCGCCCGTTTCAATCTCGCCGCGACACGAAAGTTCGGCAGGCCGCTCAATCTGAATAATCTGAGCGGCATGAAGGACTTCAATCCCTTCATGGTCATCCGTACAGACAAGGCGATCATTCGGAATCACAACGATATTTTCTCGTCCGGCGTCATGTCGTTCCTGATTCCCCTCGTGACCGCCTCGGAGCGAAAGGGCGTATTACCCATCTGCTATCCCGAGGAATACGCCCAGCAGGCCATTGCCACTAAATGATCAGCCGCAACGGCTGCTCGAGGTACGCGCGCAAGGTGCGCAGATACTCGGCGCCGAGGGCGCCGTCGACGACGCGGTGATCGCAGGACATCGTCACTTTCATCCGATCGCGGATCACGACCTGGCGATCGATCGCGACCGGCTGCGCGATGGCGGCGCCGATGGCGAGGATGGCTACGTTGGGCGGATTGATGATGGCGGTGAACTGCTCGATTCCCCAGGCGCCGAGGTTGGAGATGGTGAAGGTGGAGCCCTGGTACTCGGCCGGCATCAGCTTGCGGTTCTTTGCTTTGTCCGCCAGTGAACGGACCTCGGCGGCGATGTCGGACACTGATTTCTCGTCCGCGTTGCGCACCACCGGCGTGATGAGACCTTCCGGCGTGGAGACAGCGATGCCGATGTGAACCTCGCCATGTTGCGTGATCGCGTCATCGCCCCACGACGCGTTTACGTTCGGGTGGTGGCGAAGAGCGAGCGCGGCGGCGCGGACGATGAAGTCGTTCACGCTCGTCTTGATCCCTTCGATCTCGTTCAGTTGTTCGCGAAGTGCCAGCAGGTTCGTGACGTCGTATTCGGCGGTCAGATAAAAGTGCGGGATCGGGCCTGTCGACTCGGCGAGGCGTTTCGCGATCGTGCGCCGCATCGCGGAGAGCGGGATGTCTTTCGTCTCGAGCTGCTGCACCGGCGGCAACGAAGGCGCCTTTGATTTCTGCAATGGCGCGGCAGCAGGCTTGAAGTTCTTGATGTCGCTGGCGACGATGCGGCCGCCCGGACCGCTGCCCTGAATCTGTTCGAGGCTGACGCCCATGTCGCGCGCCATCTTGCGCGCCAGTGGCGACGAGCGTCTCCTTCCGCCTTCGGCGTGCGGCACCGCAACGACGTTCGCGGACTGTGCGCTGCGATCAACGCGCGGCGCTTTCATGTCGATGGCGTCGGCGTAATCGCCGGTCGATTTCTTGATCGAGTCTTTCTTGTCGATGGCGCGGCGCGAAGGTGATTCCTGTGGCGCGGCGGCCTCGCCAGCAGGTTTTGGTTTCTCTGTTTCTTTCGCCGGTGCGGCAGCGGGCTTCGCGGTTTTCGGCGCAGCCTTCTCGCCCTCGGCGAGAATCGTGGCCAGCACGCCGCCCACTTCCACCATCTGTCCGGCCGCGGCGGCCACATCGCCGAGCGTGCCGTCCTGCTCCGCTTCGAGATCGAGATTGACCTTGTCCGTCT
The DNA here is from genome assembly GCA_036260495.1 of Thermoanaerobaculia bacterium. GTDB lineage: Bacteria > Acidobacteriota > Thermoanaerobaculia > Gp7-AA8 > Gp7-AA8 > JADGNZ01. The sequence continues at coordinate 3,558 of DATAMS010000055.1, read as the reverse complement.
CGATCTCCAGCAGCGGCTCGCCTTTCTTCACGGCGTCGCCGGCGTTCTTGTACCAGCGGATGACCTTCCCCTCGGTCATCGCGTCGCCCATCTTGGGCATGATCACGTCAGCCATTTGCGTACATCACTTTCTTTACCGCGGCGATCACATGCTGCTCGTGCGGCGTCGCCAGCAGCTCGAGGTTACGCGCGTACGGCATCGGCACATCCTCGCCGGTCACGCGTGCAACCGGCGCGTCCAGCTCGTCGAACACCGTTTCGGTGATGCTGGCCGCGATCTCGGCGGCGGCACCGAACGGCTTCCACTGCTCCTGCACGACGACGCAGCGATGCGTTTTCGTGACCGACGCGTAAGCAGGCTCGAGATCGAGTGGCCGCAACGTGCGCAAGTCGATCACTTCGCACTCGATGCCTTCATCCTGCGAGAGCTTTTCCGCGGCGATGAGCGACATCTGCAGCATGCGGCTGTACGACACGATCGTGACGTCGCTCCCCTCGCGCGCAACGCACGAGACGCCGAAAGGAACCGTGAACTCGGGATCGTCGGGAACTTCGCCCTTCATGCCGTAGAGCGCGGCGCTCTCGAGGAAGATGACCGGGTCGCGTCCGCGAATCGATGTCTTGAGCAAACCCTTGGCGTCGGCGGGCGTGGCCGGCGCGACGACTTTGATTCCCGGAAAATGCGCATAGAACGATTCGAAGGTCTGCGAGTGCTGCGCGGAAAGCTGGACTCCCGCGCCTTGAGGACCGCGAATGACGACCGGCACATCGACCTGGCCGCCGGAAAAGTAACGAACTTTCGCGGCGTGATTGAGGATCTGATCGGCGGCGACGATGGCGAAGTTCATCGTCATCATCTCGACGATCGGCCGCAGTCCCAGCATGGCCATCCCAACGGCCGTCCCCACCATTCCCGCCTCGGCGATCGGCGTATCGATCACACGTTTGCCGCCATATTTTTTCAGCATGCCGGCGGTGATGCGGAACGTTCCTTCGTAGACGCCGATATCCTCGCCCATGATCAGGACGTTCGGATCGCGGTCCATCTCTTCCATCATGGCTTCGCGGATGGCGTCGCGATAACTTTTCTCGGACATCGTGTTACTCGTTCTCCCTCACTGGTCCGTGCTCGGCCACGATGTCGCGCCACAGCTCTTCCGCTTCCGGCTGCGCGCTCTCTTCCGCGAACTGCACGGCGGCGGCCACTTCGGACGCGGCCCAATCCTCGATCGATTTCACGTCGCTGTCGGTGAGCCCGCAGATCTCGCCGAGGCGGTTGCGGAGGATGCCGATGGGATCGCGATGGCGGTGCTGTTCCACTTCGTCCTTGCTGCGATACGGCTGCAGGATGTCGGCGGCGCCGTGACCGGAGAACCGGTACGTGATCGCCTCGATGCAGTACGGCTTGCCGGTCTCGCGCATCTGGCGAACCACGCGATCGGCGACGCCGCGCACAGCGAAGACATCTTGTCCGTCGACCTTCTCGGTCGGAATGTTGTATGCGCGAACGCGCTGCGAAAGATCGGTCAGCGCGGAATGGCGCTCGACCGACGTGCCCATCGCGTAGCCGTTGTTCTCGATGATGAAGAGGATCGGGCACATCCCGTCCTTGCCCCAGAGACCGGCCATGTTCATCGCTTCGTGGAACGAGCCGATGTTCATCGCGCCGTCGCCGAAATAGCAGACGGCGATGCGCTCGGTCTGCTGATAACGAAGCGCATACGCGGCGCCGGCAGCGAGAGTCAGATGTCCGCCGACGATGCCGTAGCCGCCGTAGAAGCCATGCTCGACGTCGAACAGATGCATCGAGCCGCCCTTGCCTTTGGAGACGCCGGTGCCTTTGCCAAAAAGCTCGGCCATGACGCGGCGAGGATCGGATCCGAGGGCGATGGCGTGGGCGTGATCGCGGTAGCCGGTGAAGAGAATGTCGCCTTTGGTCAGCGCGGTGATGATGCCGCTGGCCACCGCCTCCTGGCCGCTGTAGACGTGAAGGTAGCCGCCGATTTTCCCCTTGCGAAACTCACGCTCCGTCGCTTCCTCGAAGCGGCGGATGAGAATCATCTGCCGGAGAATCTCGGTCCATTCCGGCGCGCACGCGGCAGCCGGATCGATCGTGGCCGAAGCCTGTTCTTTAGTTTTAGCCATCAATTTCTGAGCGTCAGGGGTGCATGACGCGGGCCGGGATTCTATATCGATGAATGCGTGATCCGTCCACGCCTTTCGGTGAACGAAGTAGAGCGCAGGCAAACGCAGAACCCGTTGCCATTCCGAGCCGGCGATTCGCGTGCAGCGAAGAGCGAAAACCCACGCTATCGTATCCGCTTGAACTATCTCGCGCATCTGTTCCTGGCTTCGGACAGCGCCGAGTCGCTCATTGGAAACCTGGCGGGCGATTTCGTCAAAGGCCGGATCAGCGACGCGCTGCCGCCGGGCATCGCCGAAGGAATTCGCAATCATCGCCGCGTCGACGCCTTCACCGATTCTCATCCCTCGGTCGCCGCATTCCGCCGCGTTCTCATCCCCGAGCACGGCCACTACGCCCGCATCATCGCCGACGTTTTCTTCGATCATTTTCTGGCTGTCGACTTCGGTCGATATTCGGCGGAGAACCTCGACGCGTTTCTAACCCGTGTGTACGCGACGATCGATCCGCACATCGACGCACTTCCCGGATCGCTGCGCGCCGTCTATCCGCGAATGCGCGATGAAGGATGGCTGCGCTCGTATCAAACAATCGAAGGAATCCGGCGAGCGCTCGGCGGAATCTCGCACCGGCTGTCGCGGCGTCCGCAGCTCGCTCCATCCGTGCATTTCCTCACCGATGGCGATCCTCGCATCGAGCTCGAGCGGCTCTTCCATGAGTTCTTCCCCGATGTGATGGCGCTACGGGGGTCGTGAGCCGGGGGTCGGGTGTCGGAGAGTTCGCGATCATCTCAACTCCGACCCCCGACACCCGATCACCGACCCCCGCGACATACAATCTCCACGTGACCGAAAAAAGCATTCAGGAAACATGGGCTCCGCAAAATCGCTGCTTCGGCTGCGGGCCGGCGAACGACAAAGGATTGCGCATCCGCAGTTTTCGCGAAGGCGATGAGTTCGTCTGCGACTGGACGCCCGAGCCCCATCACGCAGCCTTCGACAACGTCCTGAACGGCGGCATCATCGGCGCGCTGCTCGACTGCCACAGCAACTGGGCGGCCACGATGGTGTTGATGGAGCGCAACGGCAGCGCCTCGCCGCCGTGCACGGTCACCTCCGACTTTCACGTCTTCCTCAAACGTCCCACGCCGATGGCACCGTTGCGCGTTCGCGCACGCGTCGTCGAAGTGACCGATGACCGCGCCGTGGTCGAAGCCTCCATCGAATCGAACGGCAAAGTGACCGACACCTGCCGCGGCACGTTCGTAGCCGTGAAGGAAGGGCATCCGGCGTATCACCGGTGGTGACGCTTTGGTCATCAAAACCAAATGTTGAATGTTCGGTGTTGAATGTGAATGTTGAATGTCGCGATGGTCGCAGTTGTCAGGAAGAAGAATGACCACAGAGAGACAGAGG
>DATAMS010000027.1:0-10233 GCA_036260495.1 Thermoanaerobaculia bacterium | reverse complement strand
CCATGTGCCTGCTCGGGGGTTTTTCGTTGAATTTGACGCGCCGTAACCCTTGTTAAATATTACGCAGAAGACCGCCGCGCAAGCGCGGAGCGATTCCCCTCCAGCGGCGTGTCCGGTTGGTTGGGCGCTTTGTACGTGGCGTGCACCTGCACCTTCACCCTGTGCGTCCCGGTCTTGAGCGCTTCGAGCGACCACTCCGCGCTCCCCTGCGCGGCGGCGATCAGGAATCGCGCACCGGTGACGTCATCGACGACGGGAACCGGCTGGCCGATGCTGACGGCCGGCGTCGATTTCGCTACGCGTAAGCCGAGGGGCGCATCGAGAGTCGCGGAGATCGAGTCGATCGTGACGGCGCTTCCTGCCGGCGCAGAATTCCCGACGTTGAGGATGACGGCGAAGAACTGATGCAGCACGCCGAAGCCGCTCGGCACGACGAGGCCAGCCGGAATCGAGAGCTGCTCGCGGTGCGGCTCGTGCTCGCCCGGCGGCGGTTGACCTGCCCCGCCCGGCTCAGGTTTATCGAGCGGGAACCAATGAACGACCGGTGGCTCAAAGCGGGGCGGGGGTTGATGCTGCGGCAGGGGCGGAAGATTGTAGGAGTTAGATCGGGCGCCTTGATGACTTCGTGCGTCCTCCGGTCGATGATCACCGGATACGGCACGCTGACCGTCTGGCCCTGGAACGCAAAGACGAAGGTGTATTCGAAGACGTCGTAGTTGTTGGCATCGACGGTAATTCCTCGAGCGCGTAACTCGTCCGGCGTCAATTGGTGGACGCTGAGCTTCGTCGTCAAAGTCTGCGTAATAGTGATGTTCGCGAACGACGGTACCGCGGTCTGCAGCGTTTTGCCGTCCGCCGAAACGAGACGGATGTTGCGCAGCACGTAGTCGCCCTTTTCATAGAGCAGCGGCAGTAGAAAAAGATGGCCGGCCCTGGTGACGAGAGGGATCGGCGTGTCGATACCAGGACCGGTCAGTTCGCCGGCCGCGGTCATGCCGTTGTCGGGGGGTGCCTGATCGTTGATTTTGCCGCCGAACTTCGTCTGCACCGCCGCGGCAATGCCGGGATCGGCGACGACCGTCGTCGTATCGACCTCGAGCGACAGGCCTGAGATGAGCAAATCCTTGTGATCGATGTCAGCGCCGTAAGCGCCCGCGACGTGCAACCCCATAAGACACACGATCGCCGCGAAAGCGACACATCGACCGCCGAGACGTATCACCAGTCCGCCAGTCCCTTCAGTGCGACGCGTTCGCGGACGGTAGTGTGTCGATTTCGCGCAGCTCGCGCGCAAGACGCGTCAGCCGCGATTCGATCCGCTTTGCTCCCGGATCAATCAGCGTCGCCTCGGCCGCCGGCATTTCGTCGCCAACGCGAATGATGCTGTTGTGCGAGACAACTCGCGTACCGTCGGTATCGATGGTCAAGGTACGCTCGGTGACGAGACCGTAGTTTTCAGCGGGCGCGGCACTGACACTCATCGCCGAGATGCTTCCGCTGCTCCCCGCGACAGCCAGAATCTCGGTCTGTTCATCGGTCATCTTGGCCGGATACGCCGCGCCGATGAGCACCTCGGCAGCCGCACGTGAAAGCGTCACGCGCCGGTCAATGCCGACGTCGAGCCGGCGATGCGGCGTTTCATCGACGAACGTCTCGACATTGTTTGCCGAGCGGCTGCCGGAAATCATCATGCGCGCTTCGCGCTGCACGGGCTTGACGCCTATGCGCGCGTCGAGCGCCGCACGTGATTGCGCAATGTCCGCAAACGGCGTAACGCTCCACGTCTGCGCGGCATGATCGATCTCCGTGAGCTGCTGGGCGTCATAATCGGCAATCGTGACCTTCGATCCACGCACAGTGACCACACGGTTCCCGATGCAATATTCATCGATCGTCGCAGACGTCTTGGAGAGAGGATCATCAACCCGCCGCACGAGATGCAGCGGCCGCGGAAAAAGCGCGCCCGCGCCAAACGCCAGCGGCGTGATCAGAAGAGAGACCGCTGCCAAAACCCGCAGCGTCCACCCTCCCATAAGAGTGTGCCGGACCAACAGGGGGAACCTCCGCCGTTGAGATCAGGTTGAATGAAATACCTGTTTGTTTAAGGAGCGGCGGCAGGCTAACACTAAGTTTTTGCGGAGACAATGAAAAAGTTAAGAGGAGCTCACGCAGGTAGAAAGATTTCCCGATCTCGCCAACCGGAGCCACGACGAGCGTCGACGCGCTGGCCGGGTCGGCGAATGCCGAGATCGGAAGCGGCGATCCCTCCGGCGTTCCGTGATTGCCGCTGAGCTGCTCGAGCCGTAACGTCCCGCTGCCGCACCCCGCGAAAACGCTGCCGTCGATCGCTTTGTTGAAGCGGAGGTAGAACGTGGTGCCGTCCCCGATCACCTGACTCGTCGCCGGCGTCGTCGCAATCACCCTCGGCTCCGTGTAATCGACCGTAGTGAAGTTCGTCGTCACCGCGAACGTCATCTTGTTGCCGCTGGGATCGGTGATGCCGTCGCTGATCGAGATCGTGTACGTGAGGTTGCTCTTGAGCAGGCCAACCGGCACGAGGTGACCACGAGCGACGGTCAGTATCGCGTGCCGATGTACCCCGTGCGGAAAATGCCGTCGATCGAATATTCAGCGACGACGCGGATCGAGGCATTCGAGGCAACACCGGCAATCTGGAATAAACCGTCAGCAGCCGTTGGAAAGTTGCCGAGGTCCGCGGAACGACCCTCGAGGTGTACGAACGCTCCGGAACTCGGCGTTTGCCGGTCCCAATTCAGCACGCGTCCCAAGATCGAGCTCGGCGTCGTCAGCACGAGGAAGACTCCCTTCTGCTGACCCTGCTCCGCTCCAGGGAAGAATTGTCTATAGGCCGTCTACTAGCGTCTGAGTCCGTTACTAGCCGACTGTCGGACGCCCTCGCCGCTGCCGCATTCAACAGGGAGTCGCTACACGACGTCGTGTTGCATGTCATACGACGTTGTGAGGGTCCTAGACATTTCAATAAATTCTAGTATAGCCTTCCGGAAAGATCCCGATGCCCCCCTGACACCATGCGTGGATACGCCTTGCCGTCGTCTGGTTTGCCGTTCCGAATCGCCTCATTCAGGCGACGTCACTCACAAATTCTAAAAGTTTCAGCAAGGGGAATTCCTGGTCGCTGGTACTACTTATGGCGGCATCCACAAAACAACAGCGACGGAAGCTGCCGCTGCTAAACGTCAATTTTCAAAGCCATGGCCTTCAATCAGGCTCGATGGGCGGTCACGCCGCTCAGTCAAGCACGCTTATTCGCCTCACTCAGAACGACAACTTTGAACCGAACCATTTCCTGTACCTACACCATATAAGGACTACGCAATGATTGGCACAAAATTCACCACCTTCCGTGTTGTCGTCTGCTCGATCGGCCTCATCACCTCTGCTCTCGGCGTGCAAGCGGCGCCACCGGCCACTGGCGTCATTAATCCAGGTAAATGGCAGGTGACGATACACACCACAGAGCCGATCGACTCGCCGCCGATGACGAATGTGACGTGTGTCACTCCAGATGCGATCGCAAAGCTCGGTCCACCGGCCACCAACGCGAAGGACGAATGCGTGGCCAGTGCCGGGGTTCTCACGCCAAGCGGCATTCTGTCATACACGATCAACTGTCCTCATCTCGGTCGCAGGACGACGGTCAAAATCACCTTCGCCGGCAACACGTATAGCGGAACCATGACCATGGAAAACAGTGATCACGTCGTGAAACAGACCATCGAGGGCGTGCGTCTGGGCGATTGCGACGCTCCGTAAGGGCGCGCGAACAGGAGATGATTATGACGAAGAACTTCAACACCCTTCTGCTCAGGCTTTCGATGACGGCCACGGTGCTGTTCGCCTGCCATGTTCTTTACGCACAGCAAGGCACTTGGAACGGCACCTACACCCAGGACAGCGTCGGCATCGGTGTCAGCCCGGTGGCCCAGGCGAAGCTGCATGTCTTCAGCTCCTCCAACAATAGCGTGATGAGCTTGAATGGTCCGAACGGTTATTCTTACGGCGCCAACTTCGTCGACACCCTTGCTTCCGAGGGCTATTGCTGCGGCGTTGTCGCAAACCTAACCGGCAACAGCTTGATCAGGGTCAGCAATCTCCAAATCGGCTATGTGGGCTATCCGCTAGTGCAGAGCAACGGGTCCGCTCCGCTCTACCTCAACCGGTGGAGCCCGCAGGATGTCGTGGTTTCACAATCGGTATACGCGAATGGCCTGCGAGTGGAGGGGGTCGGCAACTCATCCTTCGCCGGAAACCTCGGCATAGGGATCACGGCTCCTCAATATGCGCTGCATGTCTTCAGTACCGGCGCTCTGACCCGCACGATGTTCGAAAATAACAACGCGGGCGGCCGCGTCATCCAGCAAGTCATGTCCACGGGCGGGGCCACGTTCGATCTGCGGACCCACGGCAGCGCTTACAGCGAGACCCTTTTTGGCAATTCCATGACCGGCGCCGCTGCAATGATCGCCCAGAGCGATAGCCTTTTCGTTATTGGCAACTACGCTGCCACCGACGTCGTCTTGGGAACAAATAATGCGGAACGGATAAGGATAAAGAGTGACGGCCGGGTCGGTATCGGTGTCCCAAATCCGGGCTCAAAACTCGATGTCGGAGGCGACGTACATGTGTCCGGCAACATCATCGCCACCGGCACGGTTACATCCACCTTTCAGGACCTTGCCGAATGGGTCCCGTCATCCGAACATATGCCTCCGGGCACTGTGGTTGTCGTGAGCGACAGTGTCGGGAACACAGTCGCGCCTTCGCTAGGAGCCTACGACACGCGCGTCGCCGGGGTCGTATCGGCTGCGCCTGGATTGCTTCTGGGGATGGAGAGCTCTTCCAAATCAAAGATCGCTACAACGGGACGCGTCAAGGTGCGCGTTGATGCCACCCGAGGCCCGATCCGCCTGGGCGATCTACTTGTGACGAGCGACAAGCCCGGCGTGGCCATGAAGTCCGAGCCTCTCGACCTCGGTGGCGTAAAGATCCACCGCCCCGGCACTCTCATTGGCAAAGCGCTCGAGCCGTTGTCATCTGGACAAGGAGAGATTCTCGTGCTCCTGAGCCTGCAGTAGCCGAGGATTTGACGATGAAGACACTTGCTCGATCGTTGATCGTTTCTCTCGCTCTATCACTCGCAGTCTCGCTGTATGCGGCACCTGTTGCTCCTGCGATCACGTTCGACACCACGCACGTGATTGCAAGCGGGTTTCAATCCGGCCGTGACATCATCATCTTCGGTGTTGGGATGGGGCCTGGGCCGTATTTCCTGCGCTTGCTCCGCTACACAGAGACTGTCGTTGCCGATTCATCCGGCGCAGTCCGTTTCGAAATAGCGAACGGAGTACCCGATCGGTCCGTTTGGTTTGCAGTTGACGCCCAAACGCGCGACTACGCGGCGGGCTCACCGCGTCCCGGGCTACTTCGCCCAACGCTGAATGGTCCGGGCGTTCGTCATGGCGCACAAGGTGGCGCCGATTCCATCGATCTCGATCGCCGGCTGATGGATATTCTCGTTGCCCGGCCAGGGTCCGGAGTGTGGGTAGGCTCCTGTGGACGGAACAGCCTCAAGGACTTGAATCGCGGCAAGAGCGGCGCCATGCAACTCTCGGCCGGAGAATTGACGGCCGCGCCCAAGTCGACGGGACGCCTCAGCACGATCCTGCCCTCGGATCTCATCGTCGTCATCGACTCCGAAACGCTGGAGTATTTCGTAGGCAGCCCGAGGCAGCTCTGAGGAACGTATGATCCACAAACGCCTGTTGCCCGCCATCGCTCTTTTCTTTGCCTGCACACTTGGCGTGCTCGCCCAAACGCATCCGAATGTCGAAAAAGGGTTCGCTGCCGACAAGATGTATCAGTTCGGCGATATCGATAATGTCAATCTTTTTAATGGCAATCTTACCTTGACGATACCGATCAGCAGCACGCCGGTCAGCGATCATCTGGCGCTCTCGCTTACTCTGGTTTACAACACGAAACTGTGGTCGGCAATCTCGAAGCCTTACAACGTCGGTGGCCAACAGGGTTCGGCACCGCTTTACACGCCGGAACGGCGCTCCAACGCCGGCCTGGGATGGACACTGACCCTGGGGCGTCTGCTCGACCCATCGGAGACCGACGTTAACTCCATCATCAACGGGTCAACACAGTTCGCGTACATGGGCCCGGATGGAAGTGACCGGCTGTTTTACAACACTCTCCACGACGGTGAGACAGCCACTGCCGGCGTGCTGTATTCCCGCGATAACACGTACTTGCGGCTTTCCGATGACGGTTCCGAAAAAGTCCTGGAGTCACCGGATGGCATTCGCCGGCGGTTCGAATCGTATACGGACACCATCCCGAATACTACGTGCCAGCAACCGCCATGCGGCCCGTACACGCGCTGGCGTTTGAAGAGGGTCTGGGATCGTTTCGAGAATTATATCGACATCGACTACAGTACGGCCGGGCAGTGGACAATCACCGATCACTACGGGCGAGTCACGACTGTTCATTTTCTAGCACACGCGTCGGACGTCGACGCCGAATACCTCCAGCAGGTCAGCTCGGTCGAGGTTCCTAAACAAGGAGGAGGAACAACCTCCTACACATTCAGCTACGAGGGAGTGGACGATCCGAACAATCCTCAGGACAAATGGGTGAAAACCGGTGCCTGCGACGTGCCACATCCCGATACACCTGTGGGCTACCGTCTTCCCCTCCTGAAGTCGCTGACACTTCCAGACAGTACCGTATACACGTTCACCTACACCGGCCCGATTGGCGATACGCTGGACAGCGTTGCGCCCGGTGGTAACGAGGCTTGCACAGCTGGCGGCCTCGCGTCCGTCACGCTGCCCACAAAAGCGAAGATTTCCTACGAATATGACGTTTACAGTCTCCCCACGCTGGCATGCCATGATGATGTTGATGCCGTTGCCTATTCCTCCGGAATCAAGACCCGGACGGTTCAGGATCCGTTCAACGCCAGCAACGACCAAACTTGGCACTATACGGTGGCGGGGGAGCAAAGCTTTACCTATTTAGGAGGTCGAATCACTTGCCCGGGTCCTATCCAGGTGGACGCTGGCCCCTCCCAGTACATCAATACGGTGACGGTGAGCACATTGGCCGAGCCCGTCGCCCAGAAGACTCGCTACTACTTCTCTGTCTATCACGGCAAGCTTTCCGACGCTAATGGCACCACGGTCCACGACTACGGGTTGCCATTCTCGCGCATCTATCCTTTCACTACGACGACGACACGGTTTCTCTCGACCGAGGTCCTGGACGCATCGGACACACCCAAGAGGTCGACCTATCTCTCCTACGTTTACGAACCGGCTGGGTCTGCTGTGGCTCCTTCAGCCACCTACGCGTCTAACGCCCGAATCAACGGCAGCCGCACAGTCTTCCTTGATGATGACGAGGCCGCGAGCAACGCTCTTGGGAAACACTACACGGATACCGCTTTCTCCGACTTCGACGGCGTCGGCCACTATCGCACCAAAACGGTCAGTGGTGATCTCTTCGGTTCGCCGCGCACGACCAAAACGGCCTACAACACGGTCGATTCGCTCGTGAATTCGGGCGCTCTGGAAACCGGCTGCTACGAGTCCTGCGCCGGCGCAGCTAACTTCACCCCGCCTCTAAGTACTGCTGCATGGGTGCTGAATCTCTACCCCACAACGACAACAAGCGAGAGCGGCGCCGCTGCCTCTCCCTCGGTGCAGGAGACGTGCTTTGATAAGACGACAGGTTTTCTCAACGGGACACGCACTCGCGCGGGTGCGAGCCGCGATAGCAAAGACTTGATCGCTGTGTTTGGATCAAGCTCAGACCTAAGCCTGACGGGTAAGCTGTATGGCGCGGTCACCTCCGAAAAGTATTACGGGGGAGACGTTAAGCAATTAACGTCGAGCTCGAGCCAGACCTTGTGCGATACAGTGACCAGCACCACGGCTCCTGGCCCCCTCGGCTACGACATCCGGCATACGTACGTGAACGCGATGCCAGGAATATCGGAATACTACAAGGATGACGCGTCCGTCGGCTTCAAGTTCCTCGACCAGGACACCGACCCTGGGACGAGCCTTGTCGTGCATTCGCGCGACACGGCAGGCGTTAAAACTGACTATACGTATGACACATCGCGACGTGTTTCGAGCGTGAAGGCAGGCGGCGATCCATTCATCAACTACACCTACACGAACGCCACTGATTCCACAGGCGCAAACGTGACCATTGACCAGACGTCGGCGACAAGCGGCACTCCGAAGGCGTCGTTCGACTACGACGGCTTGGGCCGGCTTATCCTGCAAAGCCGCACTCTGCCGCGCGCGTCGCTCAGTGACCCAACCCGCTGGACGCGGCAAAAGACAGTCTATGACGCGATGGGGCGGAAGACCCAAGTGTCTGAATGGGAGGAATCGAGCTCCCCATCCCACTTTACCACCTCCTCCGGTTTCGACATGTTTCGGCGCCCGGACACGATCACGAGACCCGATGGCTCAACGACGACGTTCGCTTACCACGGCGTACGCCAGATCGACCGCACGGCTCTCATTCACAAGCAGAGTGGCAACAACGACACTCCGGCAACCACCACTGAAATCTACGACCTCCATGGACGGCTCTACACGGTCAAGGAACCGGAAAACAACACGATCACAACATACACTTACGATGTTGGCGGCCGTTTGAACGGGGTTTCGATGCTTGGCGATGGGATCACGCAGACGCGCTCATTTACCTATGACAACCGCGGGTTCCTCAATTCGGAAGGGCACCCGGAGATCGGCGTCGGCGGAAATGGCATCATTCAATACATTTACGATGTGTCACCGACGGTAAGAGTTGGCTACGATGCTCGAGGGCATGGCACCGGCAAGCTCGTGGGGTCGATCAACGGACTGCTGGACCTCCGGTTTGCGTATGACGCTGCAGAGCGCCTGACCGACGTGTTCGATTCCGGCGACACGAAGAGGTTGCTCAAGCACTTCGATTTCGCCACAGCCAACGCCGACAACGATACCAATAAGCAGCAGGGCAAGTTGACGGCCGCGACCCGCGTCAATCATCTCGCGGCCGGCGACATTACCGTCGTAGAAAACTATCAGTACAAGGGCACTTCAGGCCGTGCGTCATCGCGAGAAACAGTGGTCAAGAACGGCAACACGACCCTCGAGGACTATACGCAGGGCTTCGAGTACGACGACCTCGGCGCCATCAAGACCCCTGGTTATCCGACATGCGAGGTGACCGCCGTGCCGTGCGGCGGCATGAGCGGACTCACGGCAGCAACGTATTCATACCGCGACGGATCGCTCTTCACGGTGCCCAACTATGCGGCATTTTCCTACAACGGCAACATGCTCACGAAGATCGATCACAAGAATGACGGCGTAAATACCGGCGTGACCGATCTCTACCGGCAGGATGCCTCCAACGGCATGGCCCGACCCGCTTCGATTGCCTTCCAGAACCTGAACAGTTGCACCGCGCCATCTACCCCGGCCATCACTGCGAATTCGCCCGTGTGCGCCGGCTCGAGCGGCAACACGGCCTCAGTCCCGACAAACGGCAGCGGGTACCAATGGTCCATCGTTGGCGGAACGATCACCAGCGGCGGCACCACGAACACAGTTACCTATACGGCTGGCGGTACCGGCACGCTCACCCTTTCGGTCACGGTGACGAATGCATGCGGCACGAGCCCGGCAGGTACGCGCAGCGTGACGGTAGCAACCGGACCAACGGCGACTCTGACTGGGCAACAGACCATTACCCGAGGTGCGAATGCGACGCTCCACATCACACTTACCGGCACCTCGCCGTGGACTTTGACATGGTCCGACATCGGGCAACAGACGGTGAGCGTCTCTTCCTTCGATCGAACAGTTTCTTCGCCCCAGACGACCACGACGTACCAGATCACCGCAGTCTCGGATGGCTCCGCCGTTTCGTGCAATACCGGAGCGGGCAGCGCAAGTGTGACAGTCACGGTGCAGATGCCGGCGCCAGCCTCGCTGACGACGTTGCTCATCAGCGACCACGTTGTCCGCGTGGCGTGGGCGGCCGTCGGAGGAACACCTGTCACCTACCGGCTGGAACGCTCACCATGCCTGGGCTGTGCGTGGCAGCAACTTGTGAACTCCATCGCCGCAAACAGTTATGACTATACAGCGCCGGACACTGCACTGCCCG
>DATAMS010000696.1:0-2452 GCA_036260495.1 Thermoanaerobaculia bacterium | reverse complement strand
TCGTGCGATTTCCATTTGCGGAAGTCGCCGATGTGGCGTTTGCGGCGGATGTCGGCTGCCCACGGCTGCTGCGAGGTGAAGCCTTCGTCGTCGATTGCGATGGGAAAGAGGACGTCCTTCCCTTCTTTGCGCTCGCGCTCGAGAGCCGACTCGACTTCCGTCTCCACCCAATCGCTGTCGACGGAGTTGGCGGAGAGGATGAGCACCAGCTTGTCGTGGATGCGGATGGATTCGTCGATGCGCGAGCGGAAGCGGTCGCCGATCTTCAACTCCTCGGGTGCGAACCACGTGCGGACATTCTTTCCCTGCAGATCGTTGTAAAGGCGCCGCGCGAATTCGTCGTCCTTCGACGAATAGCTGAGGAAGCAGGAGTAGTACTCGATCGGCGTGCCGACGAGCGATGCAGCGTATTGGACGAACTCCTCGGGGACGCCCGCGTTGCGAAGGAAGGCCTCCGCGAGGCCGCCGGATTGGAAGAAGGTATCGATGCCGATTGAACTGCTACCTATGAACTTAATAGTGTCCAACCCACGCACACCTCGCAAAGAGCTGTCTGCGAACGTGGCGGAGAGGAGGCACGCCTCGGTTAGGTTACTTTCTTGGAGAATGGAGGATCGGAACCCCCCGTACATGATCATCGCGCTGGTGAAGTCACATCTCGACAGTAGAGTGATGTTAAACGTGACGTTCATCAATGTCGCTCGTACGAAAGAGCACTGGGCACAGATCGAACCTTTCAAAGTGACGCTGGTAAGATGCGCGTCTGAGAAGTTCGCAGACCGTAGATCGTAGTCATCGAGCGAATCGCCGTTAAGCTTAACTCCCGAAAGATCGGGCCTCTCATCGCTCGTCTTCCTCCACGCGTTCCACGCCTTGACCCCCTCCTTCAACTTCGATACATGCTCCGGATTTGCCATCCGCGAAGTGTACTTCCACACGAAATACACCGACGCCTTCCGCGTTCTGGAACTAACTTGCTGTAACTGTCGTGCGTCCAATACGTCGAACCGCTAGAACGAACACGCAGCTAACATTTTTCTGTCGCACGCGTCTTAACCATTGCGTTACCAAGGTTGTACGAAGTCGGTCGTACAATCGAGGATCTCGAACGATGAAACTGTTTCGTACCTGCGCCTCGGTGGCGCTCGCGCTGGCTGCTGCCTCCTGCTTCTCGGGTTATCGCACCGCGGCGGATTCGAATTTGTTGCGGGTGCGGCGCGGCACGTTCGCCAGCGACGTTGTTCTGACCGGCGAGTTGCGGGCGGCGCGCGGCGAGGAGCTGGCGGTGCCGCGGTTGCCGCAGTGGCAGACGACGATCAAGTGGATTGCTCCGGACGGCGCGGAGATGAAGCAGGGCGATCGCGTCGTCGAGCTCGACAACTCCGTTTTTTCCACCAATCTCGATGCAAAACGTCAAGCAGTAGCGCAAGCGCAGCAGGAGCTCCAGCAGAAGGATGCGGAGTGGACGGCGGACACGCTGGACAAGCAGCTCGACGTCGAGCGCAAACGTTCCGATTACGACAAGACGAAGCTCGATGCGGCGATGCCGAAGGAGATCATTTCGGCGCGCGATTTCAATGACCGGCAGGTCAAGTTCAAGCGTGCCGAGGTGGAGTTGGCGAAGGCGATCGACGTGCTCAAGTCCCAACGACGCTCGGTGAAATCGGATCGCGACAACCTTCTGCTCAACCTGCAGAAAGCGCAGCGCGAGCTGACGATCGCAGACCGCGCCATCAATGAGCTGATCCTGCGCGCGCCGCACGACGGGATCGTCGTCATTCGCGATCATCCGTGGGAAGGGCGGCGTCTGCAGGAAGGCGACGGCGTTTTCGTCGGACTGACGCTGGCGCAGTTTCCGGAGATGTCATCGCTGCGCGTCGAAGCTGATCTCGCCGACGTCGACGACGGACGGATCGGCGAGGGGATGCCGGCAACCGTCGTTCTCGATGCGTATCCCGGCATGTCGTTTCCCGGCCGCGTGACGTCGATTTCCGCGGTGGCGCAGGAGAGCAGCCGGACATCGCTGCGGCGCGCGTTCAAAGTGATGATCGCGCTCGATCGTCTCGATCCGTCGCGCATGCGGCCGGGCCTTTCGTCACGCGTGGTGATCCGTTCGATGACGCAGCCGAATGCGCTGCTGGTGCCGCGCGCGGCGCTCGATTACGCGACCGCGAAGCCGCGCGTGCATCTCGCCAACGGCAAGACTGCCGATGTCGTTCTCGGCGCGTGCAATGCGCAGGAGTGCATCGTGAAGAGCGGTTTGAACGAGGGAGACACGCTGGCTCGGGTTGTTGCGAGCGCGCAAACAGAGCGCGCCACATTGTCAGCTTGTCATTCCGAGCCCGGCGGCGCCCCGGAGGGGCAAAGCACGGCGAGGAATCCCCAGCTACTCGCCGCCCACCCATCCGCCGTTGCAGCAGGGGATTCCTCGCCGTGCTCTACCCCTCCGGGG
>DATAMS010000690.1:0-4404 GCA_036260495.1 Thermoanaerobaculia bacterium | reverse complement strand
CACACTTCACTCTTCACACTTCACTCTTCGCTGCCGATGTAGGCTGCATCGATGGAATCGGCAGCAGTGAGTGAACGTGGTGAGGCTGCATCTGCTCCGACACCCGACTCCCGATTCCCGACAACCGCAATCATCATCGCGCTCTACGCCTTGCTCGCAGCGATCGTCATCCCGGTCTTTCCGCACTTTCCTTCTCCGAATGAACTGACGCGATGGGTAGTGGTCGCGTCGGCCGTCGATGGCCATACGCTCGAGGTTTCGTGGTTCGCGCCCATTCTTGGACCGCAGTTCGAGGATCTTGCGGTCATCGATGGCCGGCAATACTCGAACAAAGCTCCGGGCGTGGCGCTCGTGGCCGCACCCGGTTACCTGCTGACTCGGCCGTTCGCCGGTCCGCCATCGGCGAGCAATCTGCGGCCGGTGCTGACGGCGATGCGCTGGTTCGGCGCGACGCTGCCGCTGCTCCTCGCCGCCCTCGGCTTCGCGCACTTCGCACGCGCGCGCGGCGGCGACCCGGCGCTGGCAATCGTGGCGATGCTGTTCGCGACGCCGCTGTTCTCGTACGGACTCCTTCTTTTTTCGCACGCACTCACGGCCGCGGCACTCTTCGGCGCGTGGCTCTTGCTGTACTTGCGCGACCGCGGAGGGTTCGTCGCCGGCATGCTGATCGGCGTGGCGGTGGCGTCGGAGTATCCAACGCTCGTTCCCGCGCTGGTTCTGATCGGAGGGCTTCTCGTGCAGCGCGCGTGGAGCCGGCTGACGTGGGTCGTCGCCGGCGGCGCGCCCTTCGCGGTGATGCTGGCGATCTACCAGAAGCTCGCGTTCGGAAGCGTTCTGTCGCCGCCGTACGCGTACGACAAACTGCCGGAGTATCGGGCACTGGCGCATACCGGAGTCTTCGGACTTCAACTTCCGAACCTCGGCATCCTGATACGGCTCCTTTTCGATCCATCTCGCGGACTCTTCATCTTCGCGCCAATCCTTGCCGCAGCACTCATTGCGATTCCTGCAGCAAAGCGCGCGTTGCCTCGCGCCGCGTTCGCAACATTACTTCTGACGCCGATCGCGCTCATCGCCGTCTACTCCGGCTATCCCAACTGGCACGGCGGCTGGAACGTCGGGCCACGCTACATCGCTGGGGCGATTCCGTTTCTGCTCTTCCCGCTGGCGTTCGCACGCGGCCGCCGCATCGCCGCGCTCCTCCTCGGCGCCTCGGCCGCGGCTGTCGTTCCGATCACGCTGACTTTCCCGTTTCCAGACCGGAGTTTCATCATGCCGTGGTCCACGCTGGCGCTTCCGCTGTTGCGCGACGGCCTCGTGGCGCCCAACTTCTTCCATCTCGTGTGGCGGCCGCTCGCGATCATCGTTCCCTTCGCGATTGTCACGGCGGCGATCATCATCGCGACGAGGCGGAACGTGCTGCTCGCAGCGCTCGGAGCGGTAATGATGTTCGTCATCGGATCGCTGGCGCCCGCGCCATCACTCACGCAACGGCTGCGGACCGGCTACGTCGAAGAGGTCTATTTCGAGCAGCGAGGGGCGATGACGCGCGCTGTCGGAGGACATCCGCTTCCGGCGCTGGCGGTCGCACGCGCTCGCGCGGAGGCGACGCTGCCGCCTACGTCGTGGCCGTTCTGATTGCGGCGCGCGGCACGGGATCGCGGAAGATCCGGTGCGAGTAGACACGCTTCTTGTGCAGCTTGTAGAGGACCATCGTCTTGAGGATCTCGAGCCCGTAGCGAACCGAACGCCAAAAACCGATCTGCGAGGCCTCGTCGAAGTAGCGCGTGGAGATGGGCACTTCGCGGATGCGCATCCCCTTGGCCACGCCCTGGGCGATGATCTCGGTATCGAAGACGAAGTTGTCGGAGTTCGCTTCAAAGTTTACGGTGTCGAGATAGCGCTTCGTGTAGGCGCGAAATCCTGAGTGATACTCGGAGAGAAAAATATAGAACGTCGCGTTCTCGACCATCGTCAGAAAAAGGTTCGCCAGGTACTTCCACTTCGGCATGCCTCCTTCCATCGGACGCCCGCCGAGCATGCGCGATCCGAACACGGCTTCGCAATCGCCGCGCAGCAGCGGCTGCACGAGTTGGGGAATGATCTTCGGATCGTACTGATGGTCGGGATGGACCATGACCATGATCTCGCCGCCCATCTCGTCCATCGCCGTGCGATAACAGGTCTTCTGGTTGCCGCCGTAACCGCGGTTCTGTTCGTGAACGACGACGCGCATCGGCAGCGTGCGCGCCAGTTCCACCGTGCGGTCGCGCGAGCGGTCATCGACGAGGAGAATCTCGTCGACCCAGTCCTGCGGGATGTCGTCGAACGTGGCCTTCAACGTTTTTTCGGCGTTGTAGGCCGGCAGAACGGCGACAACTTTTTTCTCGTGGTGCGGCATGGGCGCGCGAGAATAACACAGCGCAAATGGCGAACCTTCCGACTCGACTACAATCGCGAGCCGTGAGTGACAAGCCCTTGATTCCGGTCAGCCGGCGCACCGATCTGCTCGCGCTCGGCCTTCTCTTTCTGATCGCGACGATCTGCTTCGCCGACGTTCTGGCCGGCATCAACCAGCTCTACATGCGCGACATGACGCGCTACTACTACCCCGCCAAGCAGATCCTCCGCGAGGTCGTGCAGCATGGTGAGTTTCCGTACTGGAACCGCTACTTTTCGGCCGGTCAGCCGCTCGCTGCCAATCCGGAGCACGAGGTTTTCTACCCGCTCACCTGGCTCATTCTCCTGCCGAGCTACGACCTTGGGTACCGGCTCCTGGTCCTCATCCATCTGTACATCGCACTGCTCGGTATGTATGCCCTGCTGCGCTCGATGGATCTCAGTCCGCCCGCGGCGTGGATGGGCGCGCTGTCGTTCGGACTGGGCGGCCTTTTCCTTTCGTACATCAATCTCCTGCCGATTCTTTTCTGCGCCGCATGGATTCCGTTCACGTGTCTTTACGTACGGCGATTCCTTTTGCGGCGGAGCATGCACGACTTCGCGGCGGCAGCGCTGTTTCTCGGCATCCAGTGTCTGGTCGCGGAGCCGACCACGGTGATGCAGACCGGGCTTCTGATCGGAATGTATGCGCTCTATCGAGGCTGGTACAGCCGCCCGCGGGTTTCGAAGCTGATCACGCGCGTGCTCTGGATCGCATTCATCTCCGCGACCGGTTTCCTGCTCGGCGCCGCGCAGATTCTTCCGGCCATCGATCACGTCCGCGACTCCGCGCGCTCGAGGCCATTCGACTTCGACCTCGTCAGCGCCTGGAGCATGCCCTGGCCGAAGTTCGCGGAGCTCATCTACCCGAACATCCTCGGCCATATCTCCATCGGCAACATCATGTATTACTGGGGCGGCGGGCTTTATCCAGGAATGGCGTCGCCGTTTCTGTTCAGCATCTATGCCGGCATCGGAGTGATCGCGCTCGCCATCGGAGGCGCCTTCGCACGGCCGCGGGGTGGCCGGCTCGTCCTCATCATCGTTTTTGTTTCGTCGATCCTTGCCGTGGGCGGTCACACGCCGCTTTACCACTGGCTCTACGACGCCGGCATTGCCACCTCCATCCGATATCCCGAGAAGTTCATTCTGATGGCGGTCTTCGCATTGATCATCTTTGCCTCGCAGATGCTCGACCGGATGCTCGATGGCGATGAGGATGTCCGCAGCGGAGCCCTCGGCTTTGCGGCGGCATCGACGCTGGTCGCGATCGTAATTGCCATCTCCGCGTTCACTCCTCTCTATCCGCGGTTGTTCGTCCTCCTCGGCAAGATGGACGGACTTTCCTCGATCAGAAAAGCATGGGCCCAGACAGCGGGAGCCAGCTACAACTACTCGCTCTTACTCTCCCGCACCGACTGGATCATCGCCTCGCTGCGCGGCGTCATTCTCATCCTGTTGCTCTTGATGGTGCGCAAACGGCACCCCCGGGTATGGCTGGCCACGGCGGCGATTTTCGTGACGGCTGATCTCATGTTTGAAACCTACGAGCTCAATCCTCGCGAGCCGCGCCGGTTCTTCGATCCGCCGCGGGCCGCGGCTGGATTTCCGCCCAATCGAAAAGACTTCCGTATCTTTCACGAGGCTGATTGGTACGGCACCGAGAAACCGGCCACTCAGTTCTTTTCCACCAGAGAAGCGGTGTACTGGGTCGTACGCAACGGCCTCTTTCCGATGACACCTGCCGGAGCGGGCCTTCAGACCGTTCTGGAGCGCGACTACGACAAGACAGCACTATTGCCGACCGTCGATCTCATCGACTCCGTGTGGGACGTCAAACGCTCCGGCCGCGCGGCGTTTTGGAAGCCGTTCATGGCCATGTCGAACGCCTGGTATCGCGCAACCTATAAAGACTTCGAGCGCGAGAAAAAACGGATCCATGGCGACTTCAAGGAATCGATTCCG
>DATAMS010000040.1:0-2057 GCA_036260495.1 Thermoanaerobaculia bacterium | reverse complement strand
TCGGCAGGTGATAACCCTTCACATCGAGCGAGACGTTGCATCGCTCGGCGATCTTCACCGTGTTGTCGAGCGCCTCGCCGTAGCCGCTGAAAATGCGGCGCATTTCGTCCGGACTCTTGACGTAGAAGTCGTCGCTGTAGAACTTCATCCGCTTCTCGTCGCCGAGGGTCTTGCCGGTGCCGATGCACAGCAGGACCTCGTGCGCGAAGGCGTCGTCTTTCGAGAGGTAGTGCGAGTCGTTCGTGGCCACGAGACGAAGCCCGGTCTCCTCGCCGAGCCGCGCCATCATCGGCACGATCTTCTGCTGGTCAGGAATGCCGTGGTCCTGAATCTCGAGGAAGAAGTTGTCGGCGCCGAGGATGTCTTTGTATTGCAGCGCGGCGTCTTTGGCCTTGGTGAGGTTGCCGCCCGCAAGGCTCTGCGAGACCTCCCCTTTCAAGCACGATGAGAGAACGATCAGCCCTTCGCGATGCTCCCGCAGCAACTCCTTATCGATCCTCGGCTTGTAATAAAACCCCTCGGTGTACCCCGCCGACACGAGCTTGACAAGGTTCTTGTAACCCTCGTTGTTCGCCGCGAGGACGATGAGGTGATTGTTCGCGCCGGCGTCCGCCTGGCCGTCTTCGACGCCCGCCTTGTCGAAGCGCGAGCCGTACGCGACGTACATCTCGCAGCCGATGATCGGCTTCACCTTCTCCTTCTTCATGGCGTTGTAGAACTCGACCGCACCAAACATGTTGCCGTGATCGGTGATGGCGCAGGCAGGCATGCCCATCTGCGCGACACGCTTCGCCAACTCCTCGGGCCGGCTGGCACCGTCGAGGAGGGAGTACTCGGTGTGGAGGTGGAGGTGAGCGAACGACATGAGGGCGCCGCCCGGAGTTTAGCGGTCCGGCCACCGCAATTGGCACCCGGTTCTGTGCACTGTGCGCAAAAAAAGAGATCTCTCTACCGCTCGTAGACTGAAATGGAGAGGAGACGAGGCGCGACGGGGCCGGCTTTCAACGATTGCCGGCGAGACGTTGGCGTGCCGGCGATCCTACGGCACCCAGCGCTTGGCGTCGGCAAATAAACCGTCCTGGTAGACCTGCGCCCACGTGGCGTGACCGTCGCGAACGAGGAAGCGCACCTCCACATCTTCGTCAATCGCGTAGACCAGTGCGGTCTGCCTTTGTTGTGTGCCCTCGACACCGGGGCCGGCAATCCGGAAATGAAGCTTCCCCTCACCTTCGAAGACCTCGACCGGGCCTTCCTCGGATTCGTAGCGTCCGATCAGAGCGGCCCGCTCATCGTTCGGTACCGGAAGATCGCGCAGTGGCGGCGCGGGCAGGTGCAGCACTTCGCGCGCAATGGCCCGTGCCATCGAGACTGCGTGCTGCATCCCGCTGCCGGTATTCGTGAGGACCACGATCGTCAGATGGTCGTCAGGAAACGTCTCCATCACGCTGGCGTAACCGCCGCCGGTGCCGGTGTGACCGGCGATACGGTGCCCATCGAGCATGCCGAGCCGGGTACCGAGGCCGTAGTCGATCGACGCGCCATCAGCGAGTGTCGTCGGAGTGCGCATCAATGTCAGCGAAGCCGGGGCGATCACGTGTCCCCCGTTCATGGCGGTCTGCCATCGCACAAGATCGCTTGCGGTCGAACAGATTGAACCCGCCGCGAAGGGCAGCTTCCAACTGAGAAACGCCGCATTGACGAACGCGCCGCGTTCCACCTCATAGCCGGAGGCGAGATGCGGTACGACCATCCGCGCATCGCAAAGCGAGCTGGCGGTCATTCCCAGCGGCTTGAAGATGTGCTCCTGAAGGTAGGCTCCGTACTCCTCTCCAGTGACGCGCTCCACAATCATTCCGGCGATGTAGAAACCGGAGTTGTCATAGCGCCATTGGCTTCCCGGTTCGAAATCGAGCGGCTTGTCTTTGATCAGCGCCAGCACTTGATCGTGGGTGAGATCGCGGCGCTCGTTGTCGTCGGATTGAGGAAGGGATGTGAAGCTGTAAATGCCCGATGTGTGATTGAGAAGCTGCCGGACCATAATGTGTTTGCCCTGTACG
>DATAMS010000335.1:0-1787 GCA_036260495.1 Thermoanaerobaculia bacterium | reverse complement strand
CAGAACGATGACGACACCCTAGAGCCCACGTGATTCCGCGATTGGCGTCAACGATCTCGCCGTCTTGTTTGAGGAAAGGCGGGCCTCCTCTAGTCTTTCTCGGCCGGACCGCGGCTTCAAAACTCCCCGTCGTCTGCGCTTGCAAAAAAAAAATGCGGCCTGCGCGACGTCTCGCGCAGGCCGCAATGAACAACGAACGTTAATGCTGCTGGGGAACGGGTGAGGGTGCCGGCTTTGCCTTCCGCGGGCGGCCGGTGCGGCCGAGGGCGGATTGCATCGTTTTCAGGTGCGCGACGAGGGAGGCGGCACGGGCGTTACGGGTGTAGCCCTTGGCCAGGTTGTACACCTGCAAGGCCTGCTGCACGACGTCCCAGCGCTCACGGAACATGTTGTAGCGAATGTCCCGCGCAAGCGCCTCGGCGGCGGCAGCGAGAGGCTCGAACCGCAGATTGCGGGAGATGACAATCCGCGTTCTGGCCGGATCGAGTCCCGTCGCCGTCAGGATCGTCGCGTCGTTTTCGGCTGCGACGGCGCTGGCTTCGAGAAACTCGTCCGGGACGGAGCGGGCCGCACGCATCGCTTTGATGCCTTCGACGGGCGCCGGCACAAAATCGGGCAGGATCTGATAGACGCCGCGAACCTGCGCTACCGCCTGCTGTACAAGTCCGTCGAGCGACCCAATGTCGGGCGTTCCGGCCTGTACGGTGTGACTGTTTTTCGTGGTTACCATAGCCTTCTTCTCCTTTCCGCCAGGGTTGTCCGCGCGCGCTTACTTGGATCGCCTGACGGAACCCAACCTAGGAGCGGCATCGGCAGGAGTCAAGGGTAGGGCTCGCTGGGAGGCCAGTTGTCACAAATGTTGACAATTTCACGCGGCAATATGAAATCAGAATGCGTGAACGGGAAATCGGAGTCCATGAACGGGGAATCGGAATTCATGGATGGGAAAACAGAATGCGTTCAAGAGAAATCGGAATGCGTGAATGCGAAATGAGAATGAATTCGCGCATTCCCGGGATGCATTAACCTGAGTTGAGAGTCGCGCCACGCGAAGGCGTGAAGATCACGAAGAGGCCTTTCCCTAAAGCGTGGTTTCACGCCGCACGAATTGCTTCACTCAGAATCTGCTCGCGAAACCGCGGCTTGATGTTGCTCTTGATGCCGAGGCCGATGTTTCGATGAAAGAGATTCTCCAGCAGGCGGCGAAGGCCCATGTAGTTGTCGAATGTTTTCCTGTCGAATTCCACGTAGAAGTCGATGTCGCTGCTCTCCGTCTGTTCGCCTCGGGCGAAGGATCCGAAGAGCGCCAGCTCGCGCACGGTCAGCTCGCGCAGCCTTGGTTCGTTTGCACGGATCGTGGCCAGGATGTCGTCGCGGGTCATGGCGCTTGACTTGTACCTCGGCGCGACCGTAACCTCGGCAACCGGAGCTCAGCGAGATTGGCGCAGTGCGCGGTCAACCTTTCGCAGCACTTCGCGCGCGCATCCCCACGACACCGTGAATCCAGCTCCGCCGTGCCCGTAGTTGTGCACGACAGGCGTTCCGTCTAAACGTTTTAGCTCGAGGCGCACAGGGGATCGGATCGGGCGAATGCCGGCCTCCCCTGGCCCGACCATTTCAGGCAGCGTGTTTTCGATCAGCCGGCAACGCTCGTAAATCGCTCGCGCCAACGCCGGATCTACGGTCGTGCTCTCGTCTTCGTCGTCGCATCCGCCGAGCACGCAATCATTCTGTCGAGGAATCACGTACATCATCGCGTCCGCTTCTTCGATGTAGACGAGAGCGCG
>DATAMS010000625.1:0-12602 GCA_036260495.1 Thermoanaerobaculia bacterium | reverse complement strand
GCGATGACCGCGCTTCCTTCGTCGAGCACGATGCCATCGACGTCCGCGCTCGAGCCGGTGAGCTTCCACATTCCCGGAACCAGCTTCGACTTCGCGGCATCCGCAGGAGGCGAATCCGTGATCACGTCCGGAAACGACAACTCTTGATTTGCCGCCGCGATCTTCGCGGCGCGCGCGGCGCCAAAGTTCTTCGTCCAGCGATCGATGAGCCATTGTGGATGCGCCGTTCGCGTAGCCACATCCGGCGGCTCGGGGACGGGCTTCGAAGCGATGCGGCGCAGGATCGCGTTGACGAATCCGCGCGCTCGCAGCGGAACCAGCGAAACCGTCTCGCTCACCGCCGCGTGCGAGGCGACGTTCATGAACAGCAGTTGCAGCGCGCCAATGCGCAGGATGTCGCGAATCTCCGGCTCGATGGCGCCTTTCGCGAAGGAATCGATCACGAAGTCGAGCCGCGATCGCCAGCGAAGCACGCCGAGGACGAGCGTACGCACGAAGCCGGAATCGTTCTGCAAAACGAGCGATGCGTACGCCGATTCGCGCTCGATGCGGCGAAGGATTTGCAACGCCCGCTGCCGTTCATTTGACGGTGTTTTCAAGATCTCGCAGAGTCTATGCTGAGCACGGAATCGCGGTCCGATTCGAAACCATCGTTGAGGAGATTTTCGATGAACGTTCTTCTGCTTCTGTTGTTGCTCGCGTCACCCGTCTCCGCGAAGACAAAGGATGCCGGAACGGCCTCGCAACCCGTCGCGAAAGTCGCGACGCACATGGTCGCGCGCATGTGGCGAGGCAGAGTCCCAACTTCGCGCGCAGACGAATACGAAAAGTACCTCTACGACAGCGGCATCCTGAAAATCCGCACGATCGCCGGCAACCTCGGCGCCGAGATGTTGCGGCGCCAGGATGGCGACATCACGGAATTCATCGTCATTTCGTACTGGCCAAACCGCGAGGCGATCAAGGCCTTCGCCGGTCAGGACATCGAGAAAGCGCACTTCCTTCCCCGGGACCGCGAGTTCCTCATCAATCCCGACGAATTCGTGCGGCACTACGACGCCACGTCCGCGCCGTAGCGGGCGCCATTGGCGGCACGGTGCATAATCAAAACCGTGAGCGCGCCTGATGACAAGAAGTCCGGAGTCTCGCCGTCGATGGCGGGTCTTCTTCCTGCCGTCTTCGAGCACGCCGGACTTGCGGTCGCAGTCCTCGATTCCGAGGAGCGGATCGTCGTCGCCAACGCGGCATTGTGCGAAATGCTCGGGTATTCGAAGGATGAGGTGATCGGTCTCACGCGGCGCGCCTTCATTCATGCCGAGGACGTCGATTCAGAGCCGGCACTCTTCCGCGAGTTGATCGCGGGAAAGCGTCAGCGTTACGCGACCGACAAGCGCTTTCTTCACAAGAGCGGACGCGTGCGGTGGGGCCATGCGACGGTCACGCTGCTGCGCGACGGCGGCGCCAACTACGCAATCGCGATCGTCGAAGACATCACTGAAAAGAAAAGCCTCGAAAAGGCATCCGACGAAGTGCGACGCGCGCACGAACGGTACGCGCTCGTCGCCCGCGCCACGAACGACGTGATCTGGGATTGGGACGCCGAGCAGGCGACGATCATCTGGAACGACGCGCTGCGGGCCATGTTCGGTTACGAGCCGGCGCAGATCGACAACCGCCTGCAATGGTGGGACAGCCATCTGCATCCCGACGATCGCGAGCGCGTCGTCAACGGCATCAACAGCATCATCGAAAAGGGCGGCTCGTCGTGGACCGACGAGTACCGGTTCGAGCGCGCCGACGGCACGTTCACCGAGGTGCTGGATCGCGGGTACATCGCGCGGTCGGAGGATGGAACGCCGATCCGGATGATCGGCGCCATGCTCGACGTCACGGAGCGCAAGTACGCGGAGCGCACCGCGGCGTTCATGGCCGAGGCCAGCGCCGTGCTGGCGTCATCGCTCGACTATCGCGCCACCGTTGCACGCGTTGCGGAGCTGATGGTTCCGCTGCTTGGCGACCACTGCTTCATCGATCTGCACGCCGAACGTCTCGCCGCGATCGATGGAGACCAACTCACCGCGCCAATCGTGGATCGCATCAACGACGTCATCGCAACCGGCAAAGCGAAACTGTTTTCGGGTTCCGAGGCGCGCTCATTTGGTTTCCGTTCAGCGCTGATCGTGCCTCTGGTCGTTTCCGACAGCCAGCCGATCGGCGCGCTTACGCTTGCGATGAGCGAGTCCGGACGCGCTTTGTCTGAGCGCGATCTCCGCGTGGTCGAGGATGTTGCGCGGCGCATCGCCATGGCCGTCGAGCACGCGCGGCTTTACGACGACATCCAGAAGGCCAGCCTGGCCAAAGACGAGTTCCTGGCCATCCTCTCGCACGAGCTCAGCACGCCGCTCACGATCATCCTCGGATGGTCCGGAATCGTCAGCCAGCCCGACGTGACGAGCGAGGAATTGCAGCGCGGCATCGAAGCGATTCGCGGCAGCGCGCTGGCGCAGGCGAGGCTCATCGACGATGTGCTCGACCTTTCCCGCGTCACCACCGGCAAACTGCATTTTCAGCAGGAGCTCGTCTCGATCGGCACGCTCGTCGATGATGCGCTCACCGCCGTTCGTGTCGCCGCGGCCGCGAAGAGGATTCATCTCGTTGCGCCCGACAAGACACCCGCGATCGTCCTCGGCGACGCCAATCGTCTTCGCCAGGTCATCTGGAATCTGCTGACGAACGCGATCAAGTTCACGGAAGCCGGCGGAAGCGTGGCGCTGCAACTGGAGAGCACGCCGTCCGTGGTTCGCATCACGGTCGCCGATACCGGCCGCGGTATCGATCCCGATTTTCTCGCGCATGTGTTCGAGCCGTTCCGCCAGGCCGACGCGTCGACGACGCGGACGCACGGCGGACTCGGACTCGGGCTGGCCATCGTTCGTTACGTGGTGGAAGCGCACGGCGGAACGGCCGCGGCCTTCAGCGACGGCGCTGGCCACGGCACGCGCTTCGTCGTCGAATTGCCGGCGGCGCCGCGCGCAGTTGCCGACGATCAGCATCACTCCGCCGGCACGAGCGACCATGCGCAGCGAAGCGCGGAGTTGGCCGGCGTACGCGTGCTCTTCGTCGATGATCAATCAGAAGCGCGCGAATTGGCGCAGGTGATTCTCTCTCGCGCCGGCGCGGAGACGATGCTCGCGTCCTCGGCTGCCGAGGCGATTGCGGCGATGGAACGAACAGCGGTGGACGTTCTCGTCACCGACATCGCTATGCCGGAGATGGACGGATATGCCTTGATCGCCGAGGTCCGCCGCCGCGATGCGTTGTCCGGCCACCGGACGCCTGCAATCGCTGCAACTGCGTACCGCGGCGCCGACGACCGCCAGCGCGTTCTCGCGGAAGGTTTCGACGCCTATCTCGCCAAGCCGATGGAATCGGAAACGCTGACCGCCTTGATCGCCAGCGTCCTCGCCGCCGCACGCATCGCGTAATGGCGCGATCAACTCAAACCGGGACTGTTTGCGGTTCGTGAAGATTGGCGATGGCGTCCGCCACCCTCTCAATCTCGAAAGGCTTCTGCAGCACCATCGTCCCCTCGGAAAACCGCTCGTGAAAATAGCGGGAGATCGCCGACAGCACGATGACCTTCGGCGCATACGAAAGCGATGCAATCGCATCGATCACGAACAACCCATTCTTCTTCGGCAACATCAGATCGACGATGACGGCATCGTACGTACCCGACCGCAGCATTTCGATTCCCCGCTCACCATCTGCGGCAACATCGATGGACGTGCAATGCCGCGCGATCAGCGTCCGCAGCAACTCCTGCAACTTGTCGTCATCCTCGACGATCAGCACCGCGCACCTTCGTTGAATCATTCCGGCATCATCATCTTCCATGAGAAATCGGTGTATCCGCCTATCGTCGTCGTGGCTTCCGACGTGCTGGTAGTTTTGCCTTTAAACGTGGTTCGCTAGGCGACTGTGAATGAATAACTAGTGCTGCTGCGCGCTGACGTGCGACTTTAGCTCTATCCATGAGGCCGACGGCTAAATACCCACGCGCTGCCGATTCAAAACATGCGATCGCCTCCTGGAGGTTGTATCCCGGCTTGCCTGCCGCCAGTTCCTCGTACGCGTTCCCGAGGTTGTTCTGCGTCTGAGCCCAAGCAGCCGGAGAGTTGTGCTCGTTTCGAACACGCAGAGTTGCTTGGAGACATCTGATCGCATTCGCCAGGTTCTCTTCTCGATCGCCTCCGGGCAACAACGTATAAATATTTGCGAGGTTATTCTGGGCTCCAGCCCAATCTTCAGGAAAATCTTGCTCGGTATAGACTCGCAGCGCAGCCTCGTTAAAGACGAACGCCTTCGTCAAGTTCTCGGTTGGATCACCCACTGGCAGATGCGAGTATGCGATTCCGAGGTTACCCTGCAACGCAGCCCAGCCAGCCGGTGAGTCATGCTCGGTTCTGACCCGAAGTGCTGCCTCGAAGCAGAGGATCGCCTTTGGAAGATTCTCGCTGGCGTCGCGCACATAGGCCAGTCTCCAGAAGGCTAGTCCCAGGCTGTTCTTCGTAGCGGCCCAATCCGCTGGGAAGTCGCCCTCGGTCATTATCAACAGCGCCTCCTCCAAGAACGCGATGGCCCTCGCTAAGTTGTCGCCGCGATCGCCGGTCGGAAGTTCCGCGTAGGCATTTCCCAGCGAGTACTGAGTCTGTGCCCACTCCAAAGGCAAGTCGCGCTTCGTTCTTACCTGGAGCGCCGCTTGATAGCAGTCAATCGCCTTACCCAAGTTCCCGCCTTGATTGCCAGTTGGCAGATTCGAGTATGCGATTCCGAGGTTGTGCTCCGTCATCGACCACTCTACCGGAAAGTCGCGCTCGGTTCTGACGCGCAACGCCTCTTCAAAACACGAAATCGCTTTCGCCGAGTTCCTATCGCGATCCCCTGTCGGCAGGTCCCTAAAGGCTACTCCGAGGTTATTCTGCGCTCGTGCCCAAGCTTCCGGATCAGCATCTAGGCACAGCCGAGAGAGCAACGCTTCGTTGAGGCGCACATTTTCCGAAAAGCGGCAGGTCTGGTGCAGGTACATTCCGAATGCCGCCACTGCGCGCTCGAAAAGGTCCCGTTCTTTGTCCTCCGCCCATGCAACCGCTTGCGCTATGTTCTGAAAGTCCGCGTCAATCCACTTCCTCGCCAGTGCCTGTGCTTCGCCGCCCTTCGCCTTCAGAGTGCGGTCCGCACGGACGAGACGGTCAATGAACCAGCGCGCGTGTTCGGAGGAGATACGAACTCGCTCGTCAGTGGCGAGAACATGGTTCACGAATTGACTTGTCGTTGCGAGCATCGAGTAGCGTCCGGTCTCCCGATCGAATCGAATCAAAGACGCGTCGACGAGCACGTCGAGACTTGCGAGGGGTGTCGCTGTCACTGCCTCAGCTGCTTCGGCATTGAAACCGTTAGCGAAGATTGCCAACCGTGGAAGTGCGTTTCGCTCCTGCTTCGGTAGGAGACCCGATGCCCACTCGAGGCATGCTAGGACGCTCGCATGGCGTTCCGCCGCGGCAAACCCAGAACGCGCCTGAACGGTGGTTACGTGTGTCTTGAGTTCGTCTGCCAGCTGGCGAAGTACACGCTTTGGAGCGACGGTGGCCACGAGCTCGATCAGATATGGCAGACCGTCAGTCGCAGTAAGAACTTCGCGCATCGCAGCGGAGTCGTCAGGCTGCCATCGCGCGTCGCGGCGTTGCGCCAAGCCAACAAATAGACGATAGCTTTCCAAGGTGGTGATGTTGCCCTCAGTTACCATGGGCTCAAGCTCCACCACTCGTTCGCCGTTGACACCGAGAGCCTGCTGGCCGGTGACCAAGATGCGTACGCCCGGCAAAGCTGCTATGAGCGACACGGTCTTTGTTTCCGCCATCACCGACTCAAAGTTATCCAACAACAGCAGCTTGTCGCTCCCTCTGAGCTTGCGGCATAGCGCCGTAAGATCCGGCGCATCCACCTCGGTGAGACCGAGTGCCTTGCGCACCGCGCTCACAAAGCCATCGGGAACGGTGTTCGCTCCCTCGAGCGACACGAAGACTGTATCCCGCGGGAGGCGAGGACCGTCGAATGTCTCCGCTGCGAGAAGCGTTTCGACGGCGAGACGCGTCTTACCGACGCCTCCGGTTCCATGGAGCGTTACCAGCTTGTGTGTGCGTAGTGCCGCCTGAAGTTCCGCTATCTCGCGCTCACGGCCGATCCACTTTGTCAGCCATGGGTACGGAAGTTCCGGTGGCTGCTCCGGTGCTGCCGGTTTCATGGCGTCGTCCCATAGCACGTCAACAATCTCAACTCTCTCCGACAAGACGCCTTTCAACGAATAAGGACCGTAGTTCTGAAAGCGAATGCCAGGCCCCATTCTCGCGAGGGACTCGGTCGAGCCCGAGCAGTACACTCGTTCTCCGCCCTTCATAAGGCTCTCGACCCGTGCCGCGATGTTGACAGCATGGCCGTCGTAGTCCGCCCTACCGTCGCGCTCGACGAGAGTGACGGCGCCGGTATGCATTCCGATCCGAACGGCAAGCGGTCTGAGTGGGTCATCCGTGACGATCGGTGCGTCGCGCAGACTCCGTTGGATGTCCACTGCGCAGCGAACCGCGTCCTCGGGCTGTGCAAACGCAACCATGAACGAGTCGCCGATCGTCTTTACTTCGAAGCCACGGTGCGTCTCGATGAATCCGCGGATTCGTTCGTTGTGCGGATCGAGGAAGCGCTGTCCGTACACTCGATTGCCTTCGCCTTCGCCATGCAGGGCGACGAGAGCATCGCGCAGCGCCGTCGAGCCGACAATGTCGGTGAACATCAGCGTGACGGTGCCGGTCGGTGCTTGAATAGTCAGGATGCTCAAAGAAAGGGAGTGATGCATCCCCACAATTCCCTAGGAGCTGCCGCATCAAACTCAGCCAGTTGGCAAACTCCGGGTTGCGCGCCTATCATCGATAAGTCATGAGTTCTCGCAAGAGAAAAGACCGCGAGCCTCCGCTGAAACTCGCAAAACGCAAGGTTGCGGACACAGCGACTGTCGACGCCAACGGTTGGCCCGAAGGCTACGTCGAGTCGTTCACCGGTTTGTCAGAAGATTTCGAGCGACCGCCTCAGGGCAAACTTGAAGTACGCGAGAAGTTCGACTGAAGGCCGCGTTCGCTGAACGCGAGCTGAACGCCTCATTCAGAGTTGGTTCAGGGCTGCGCGTGTAGCGTGCGCGGCATGATCAACCTTCGAAACGTCTCCAAGACTTACGAAACGACTGCGGGCGGCTTCAAGGCGCTGCGGAACCTCGATCTCGATGTGCGGCGCGGCGAGCTGGTTGCGGTCGTCGGCAAATCGGGGAGCGGGAAGTCGACGCTGCTGAACGTCATCGGCGGCATCGACGCGGTGTCGACCGGGACCGTCACGATCGCCGACGCGCCGATCCAGAGCCTCGGCGAGAGCAAGCTCGCGGCTTGGCGCGGGCGGACGGTCGGATTCGTCTTTCAGTTTTTCCAGCTCCTGCCGACGCTGACGGCGGTGGAGAACGTCATGCTGCCGATGGATTTCTGCGGGACATTTCCTCCACGCGAACGGAGGCGGCGGGCGATGATGCTGCTCGATCGCTTCGGCGTCGCGGCGCAGGCCGACAAGTTGCCGGCATCGCTTTCCGGCGGCGAGCAGCAGCGCGTGGCCATCGCGCGCGCGCTGGCGAACGATCCGCCGATCGTGCTCGCGGATGAGCCGACCGGCAATCTCGATTCGGCGAACGCCGGCGCGGTGCTCGACCTCTTTCGCGCCATGGCCAGCGGTGGCACCACGGTTCTCATCGCGACGCACGACCGCGACGTGGCGCGCGTCATCGACCGCACGATCGAGTTGGCCGACGGCGTCCTGTTGACGGCCGCGCCTGCGCCGCTCGCAGTCGCCGCAGGGATCGGCGCATGACGACGCGTTGGAAAAAAGCGGTTCGCGATTTCTGGCAGGAGAGCACGCGAACGCTTCTCGTCGTGCTCGCGATTGCGGTCGGCATCTCGGGGTTCGCGGCGGTGCTGGCGAGTTACGCGATTCTGACGCGCGAGTTGAATCGCGGCTACCTGGCGACGAATCCGGCGTCGGCGACGCTGCGCACGGATGCGGCTGATGACGCGATGATCGATGCGATTGCGGCAACGCCCGGAGTGGCGGCAGCCGAGGCAAGGCGGACGATGAGCGGGAGAATCAGGGGCGCGAGCGGCTGGCGCAATCTGACGCTGTTCGTCGTCAAGAATTTCGCGCGGATTCGCGTCAGCAAGTTGAATCCGGAACAGGGTGCGTGGCCGCCGGCGGCGGGAGAGATCCTCATCGAGCGCGATGCGTTTCAGGTTGCGCGGATCCACATCGGCGACGCGGTTACGGTCCGCACGACGAACGGTCCCGAGCGAAGGCTGCGCGTCAGTGGCGGCGTTCACGATGTTGGTCAAGCGCAGGCCCGGATGGAGAATGTCGTCTACGGCTACATCTCGCAGGCGACCCTCGGGCAGCTCGGCGAAGAGCCCGTGCTCAATCAGGTCAAGATCGTGGTCTCTGGCGATGCTTTCAATTTGCCGCACATCGAGAAGGTGACTGCTGATGTGAAGCGGACGATCGAAAGCCGAGGACATCCGGTGACGCGCGTGGACATACCGACGCCGGGCAAACATCCGCACGCGGACATCATGGGATTGCTGCTCCTGTCGCTTTCCAGCTTCGGATTGTTTGTACTCGTTTTGAGCGGCGTCATCGTCGTGAATCTGCTGACCGCATTGATGGCCGCACAGATCCGGCAGATCGGCGTCATGAAAGCGATCGGCGGCACGCGCTGGCAGATTGCCCGTATCTATTTCGGCCAGGCACTCCTCCTCGGCATCGCTGCGATCGCCATCGCGATACCGGTTGGAATCGCTGGAAGCCGCGCGCTTTGCCGCGCGATGGCGGTGTTCCTCAACTTCGACATCACCAGTTTCGCGATTCCGATCTGGGTCTATCTGCTTGTTGCCTTGGTCGGTCTCGTCGTTCCGCTAATGGCCGCGGCGTTCCCCGTCTGGCGCGGCAGCGGCGTTTCGGTGCGCGAGGCGCTTGCCGATTTCGGCGTCGGCGGGAGTGCCTTCGGAACGTCAGCACTCGATCGTTTGCTCGGCAACGTCGACGGTCTGACGCGTCCTCTCCTGCTGGCGATTCGCAACAACTTCCGCCGACGCGCACGGCTGGCGCTGACCGTTCTCACGCTCGCTGCGGGCGGCCTCTTTTTCATGACGGCGCTGAATCTTCGCGCGTCGATGATCAACACACTCGACCGCTTATTCGCCACGAAGACCTACGACCTCGGCATCAGTCTGGCCGCGAAGGCGCCCACTGCCGAGGTGCTTCGTATCGCGCGCAGCATTCCCGGCGTTCGCAGCGCCGAGTGTTGGACGGCCAGCGAAGGAGTGCTTCCCGAAGCAGCTCATGGATCTCCCGACGCCCGAAGTTCCGCGAGCGATGGACTTCACAGCGGCGCGGTCTCCGACAATCGTTTCATCGTCATCGCCCTTCCGGCCGAAACACAGATGATGAAACCCAACCTCGAATCGGGACGCTGGTTGCAGACCGGCGAGAGCGACACGATCGTCATCAACTCCGCGCTCGCTGCGAAGAGTCCGCAGATGCGCATCGGCAACCGTGTCACGTTTCCGCTGTCGTCCGAGCCGGTGTCGTTGCGCGTCGCAGGGATCATCGCCGAGCCGTTCACACCGCCGATGGCGTACATCTCGAGCACGTTCTGGGATGACAAGCCAGAACACGCCGGCAAGACGAACAATGTCCGCCTCATCCTCGACAAGTCCGATCAGGCCTCGATCGATCGGGTCAAAGCACTCCTCGACGACGGCTTCGAACGAGGCGGCATCAAAGCGACCAGCATGTCGAGCAAAGGCGACTCGCGTTTCGGCTTCGATCAACACATGCTGATGATCTACGTTGCGCTGATCATCATGTCGAGCATGATCGGCGGCGTGGGTGGGCTGGGGCTGATGACGACGATGAGTCTCAACGTCCTGGAGCGGCGCCGCGAGATGGGAGTGATGCGCGCGATCGGCGCCACGCCGCGGGCCATCCTGCTGATGCTGGTCGCCGAAGGAAGCATCGTCGGACTCGCGAGCTGGGCGATCGCCGCGCTGGCCGCCTGGCCGCTCGGCAAAGGCCTCGGCAACTTCCTCACGGCGAAGCTGTTCAAGAGCGGTCTCGATTTCACGTTCGAGCTTCGCGGCATCGCCGTATGGCTCGCGGTCTCACTCATTCTTGGCGCCATCGCCAGCTTCGTCCCGGCCTGGGACGCCACTCGTCATCCCGTTCGTGAGGCACTCAACTATGAATAGAAAACGCAACTCGCTGCTCGTCATCGCCGCCGTCGTGGCCGTACTGATTCTCGTCGTCTGGCTCGGAGGGGGCGCGATGTGGCACATGCTCCTGAAGATGCACGGGCGTGGCTAACCGGCGAGCGGCGGCGCGCCAAACCGCTCGCTGTCTTCACAATGACTGCAGGAACGCGATCACCTTCGACTTGATCGCGGCCGGCAGCGCCGCGTATCGATCGCGCGCTCCGCTGCCTTGGCCGTCGTGCGCGAGGATCGCTTGATCGAGCGTCGTGGCGCGGCCGTCGTGCAGATAGGTTGTGACGAAGCGGAGTCCCCACAGCGGCGTGGTGCGCATCTCGCGGCCGGTGGAGTTGCCCATCTCCAGATCGTCGCCGAGCGAGCCCATGTCGTGCAGCAGAAAATCGGAGTAGGGGTGATACGTCTTCCGGTCGAGCGCGGCGATGGCGTTTGCCGCGGTGTGCATCGTGGCCACGTGGCAGGCCGTGCAACCGATGCGATCGAATTGCGTCTCGCCGTCGTCGGTGTCGCGATTCTGCGCGGCTCGCGGAGGCGCGGCCAGCAGCGACATGAAGTTCGTCAGCAGCACGGGACCCGATCCGTCGTCGTTGATTCCGGGCGCGGGGTTGAACGACAGCTCCGCGCAATTGCCCTGCGGACAACTCTCGTTCGGAAAATCGGGCGTTGTAATGCCCATCTCGTTCACGTACGCGTCGCCCGAGAATTGAAACAGCGACGGCACCTGCGCTTTCCAGCCGAACTTGCCCACGGTCTTCATCCCGGCGCGAATGTTGTCGACCATGTTGACTCGACCAACCACGCCATCTCCGCGGTTCGTCTGCGTCTGCGCCAGCGCGATGAAGTCGGCGTCGGACGTTGCGTCGACGAGTCCGAGTCCGAACAACGGCGTGGTGCGGCGATGCACGACGATCGTGGCGACGGCGGGAACCGTCTCCGGATGGAACACGTGCGACACGCCGTCGGCGAGTCCTAGAGCGTGATCCTGCATCAGGGAACCGCCAAGTCCCGTGAGCGGATCGTAGATGCCGTTCACGCGGCGGGAGAAGCGCGTGACCGTGCGCGCGCTGCCGCCGCCGATCGCCGGCGTGGTGTGGCACGCAGCGCAGGAGCGCTCGTTGAAGAGCGGTCCGAGTCCGTCGGCAACCTCTTCGACCGATTTGAAATCGGCCAGTCCGTCAGCGAATGCGGCACGCTGCGCGGCCGTGAGTCCTGCGAGGGCGTCGCCCGCGACGGGATTGGCCGGAGGCGGAGGCGGCGGAGCGGGACGCGACCCATTCGGGCGCTGCGCACTGAGTGAGACCGCGGTGACCAGGGACAGAAATGCGATCGTGATTCGTTTCATGAAAGGAGCTCTCCTTCTTCGTCGTGACTCCGTGAACAGACCTCCGGCCGGTACGCCGGCTGGGTTGGGACGTGGTGTTCGGTGGACTGACCTTAGTCAATCGGGGTGCCATGACTGTTGCGTCTGGCAGGCGCACAATCAGGGTTTAATTGACGCGGGTTCAGGAGACGCGCGACGCCGAGGCGCGGCAATTCGACTCGTGCCGCGAGGGAGTCGCGGGTCGGGAGTAGGGAGTCGGAGATTGCGTGCGTGTGAGCGGCGGTCTCCGACACCCCACTCCCGACCCCGACACCCGCGAGTGTCTCACCGCGTCGCCATCGCCGGCGTCCGCGCGGCTCCGAACATTACGACGATCGATTTTCCGTTGCCGCGGCGCATGGTCATTCCGTCGATGATGGCGATGCCGCAGTCCTCGAAGTTCGGCGAGAGGATGTTGGCGCGATGGCCGGGCGATTCCATCCAGCCTTCGACGAGCATCTCGGTCGTCTCGAAACCGGTGGCGAGGTTTTCGCCCGCGAAGTGAATCTCGTAGCCGTGCGCGGGCAGCCAGACGAACGGTGAACGGCCATCGGGCGATTCGTGCGCCCAGTAGCCCTGATCTTCCATGTCCGTCATCCGGTCGTTGGCCGCGGCATCGAGGCGGCGGTCTTCGCGCAGCGGCGGCAGATGATGCTGCGCGCGGTACTCATTCATCGCCGCGATCACCGACGCTCGTGTGATATCCGAGGCGAGCGCCGGTGTCGCGATGAGAAGAAGGAGTGAGAGGAACCGTTTCACGGATTGTTATTTTGCAGCATCCGCGAGCATTTGTGGAGTGGTGGCAGGCTGATTGACCAGATCCGTGTATTCGAAGAGCG
>DATAMS010000609.1:0-1978 GCA_036260495.1 Thermoanaerobaculia bacterium | reverse complement strand
GCCGACGCCCGAGAATTGCTTCATCTTCTTGAATGCCGGGCTGAAGACGGTGGCGCTGATGACCTGTTTGCTGGCGTCGAGCGTGGCGGTGAATCCGCTGAGTTGCTGCTTGTCCTGCGCCTGCATCAACTCGATGTCGTCGGATGCGGCGGCGGCAGAGATCTCCTGATCGGTGACGATGACCTGCGTGACGGACTTCGTCTTGTCGAACGGATCTTTGCGCGTTTGCGCGTAGGCGTGCTTGAGAGCGACCGTTTTGCCGTTCGCAGTGAGCGATCCGGTGACACTGGCGTTGGCGGCGAGAGCGGGAACGATCAGCATCAGGAAACAGGAACCAAGGGATGATCGGAAACGATGCATGCTCGATGACCTCCGGTTGTGTGTCGTATGTGAGAGAGGTGCGCAAGATACGGCATCGGAGTTGTGACTTCTGTGATGCAGATCAACAGACGTGTTCGTCGCAAAGCGTCGCCCGGCGTATATTTTTGCGATGCGAATCGCTCTTCTTGTTGCGTGCCTCGGTCTTGCGGGAGTGACGGCGTCTGCTCAAACGAATGCTCCGGCAAATACGCAGACGAAACCGGAGTACACCGATGTCTTCTATCGAAGCGGATCGCTGCGCATCGAGGCCTATTTGTACAAGCCGGATGGCGACGGTCCGTTTCCGGTCGTCATCTACAACCATGGCTCGCGCGAAGGGCACGAAAGAGACTCGGTTCCGTTCAAGTACGCCGGCTCGATGCTGACGCGCGCCGGGTACGTGGTGCTGGTGCCGGAGCGCCGCGGGTACGGCAAGTCGGATGGCGCGATGTGGCGCGATGAGACGCAAAAGGATCCGGCGCGCCTCGTGCCGCGATTGCAGGAGGAAGTGGACGACGTGCTCGCGGCGATCGGCTATCTGCGCACGCTGCCCTTCGCCGATACGAAACGGATGGGCATCATGGGCTGGTCGTTTGGCGGCATCGTGACGATGCTGGCCACGAGCCGCAGCTCCGCGTTTCTGGCCGCGGTCGATCAGGCGGGTGGATCGCTTTCGTGGGACGCGAATGCGTTCGTGCGCAGTGCCCTGATTGCTGCCGCCGGAAAATCGAAGACGCCGACGCTGTTCCAGGTAGCGAAGAACGATCGCACGACGGTATCGGTGACCTCGCTGGCCGCGATTTTCGAGAAACGCGGTCAGCCAAACCGGTTGGTGATCTACGACGCGTTCACCGCTCCAGTCGCCGGACATGCAGATGCACCAGGACATCTCATTTTTTCGATGTATGGCGCGGGCATATGGGAGAGCGATGTCGTTCAATTCCTGAATCGTTATCTAATGGGGAAGGGGTCAGACCCGAAGTGGAAGCATCGGTAATGGAAGGGGTCAGACCCGAAGTGGAAGTGACGAAAGATGGCATTGGCCGGAGATCCAGACAATTTTCGTCACTTCCACTTCGGGTCTGACCCCTTCCTGGGGCGGAGTGTCGCAACCTTGCACGAGAAGCCGTCGTAGTCCTTCCGCATGCTGGCCACACTCCTCTTTCTCGCCGCCACGGCGGCGGCATCGCTTCCGATCCTGACCTTGCAGACGCTGTCGGGCGAAAACGTTGTCCTGCCTCACGACATTGGCGATGAGGCAGTGCTCGTGGCCGGCTTCACGAGAGCGTCGCGTGCGCAGACCGAGGCGTGGGCACATCGGCTTCGTGACGATGCTCGCGTCTCGCAGACGGCAACGATCTACGAAATATCGATTCTCGACGGCGTGCCGGCGTTTCTGCGCGGCATGATCATCAGTCAGATGAAATCCGGTGTCTCGCCACCGCTTCAGAAACAATTTCTGATCGTGACGGAGGGAGTTGATTCCTGGAAGCGCGCGCTCGCCGCCAGTGGCACCGACGATCAGGCCTACATCATCTTGGTTCAACGATCGGGCGCCATTATTTGGCGCGGCCACGGTGCTCTCGCCGAATCGAGTTACCAGGATTTGATTCGCGCG
>DATAMS010000565.1:0-5327 GCA_036260495.1 Thermoanaerobaculia bacterium | reverse complement strand
CATCCAGCGGTTCGACATACGCTTCGTGCCCGTGAGCTCGAGACCCTTATACGTCTGCGAATAGTCAGGCGTATTCCGGATCACGAAGCGGCTTGGTGCAGGCGTTCCAGCATTGAGGAGGTAGAACGGCAATGTGACGTTGACTCCGGTCGGCAGTTTTGCGATGACGGAGGTGGGCGACAGATGGTAATCGGCGGACGTGTACAGAATGCCCGAACCGGCTCCCTTCTCGCCGAACGTACCGATCAGGTCGTTGAACTTACGGTAGGTACCACTGACACCGAAGCTGAGGTCGGTGAGAACTTCGCGCTCGGCTCCGAGGACGATCTCGTCAGTCGTAGGCGCCTTGAGATCCTTGTCCAAACGGGTCGTGGGCGAGGCCACGCTGTTTGATGGAAGTGCCGAACGAGGACCGGCTGCAAAGTCGATCTCGTTGAACTGGGCGACGTTGTCCTTGTTCAGGTCGTTGAAGTAATAGATCGCCTGGCTGGAAGCGCCCGGCGAGATCGGCGTAACGATACCCGAGTTGATCTGGTTGACGTACCGGCTGTACGAGCCGCGCAGCAAGGTACGCCGGTCCGCGCCGAGAGCGTAGGTGAGTCCGAGGCGCGGCGAAATGTTGGTCCAATGATTTCCCGATACGGCCGGGAAATCGAGCTCCGAAAGGATGAGCGGGATGGTCGGGTTCGCCAGCGCAACGCCAGATCCGACAAACGCCTTCTGCTTGTCGTAACGCAGCGCCGCATTGACCGTCAGATTGCCGAACAACACTGTGTCGCCGATATAGAGATCGTTGGTCTTCTCACCATAAGTCGACTGCGACTGACGGCGGAAGTGCGCAACGCCCGTGTCGCGGCCACCAGGCCCGAAGGTGGTGTAGTTATCGGTCCACTGGTCGCCAGGGTAGGCAACGAGCGTGTTCGAGGTGGCGCCGCGATAGCCCCATCCGAACTTCAGCTCATGGCTGACCGTGCCGGTGGTGGCGAAGGCGGAACCATCGAGGCGGTACTGCGTCTGCGGGCGCAGGATCACCTGGCTGAAATAGCTGCGGTCATACGTTCCCCGGGCTTCGTCATACCAGAAGGGAAGCGTATCGAGACCGCACGCGAGTGACTGGCAGCCCTTGCCGTTGTCGGCGATGAGCTGGAAGCCGCCCTGCACCTTTGAATAGAGACCGGTGAAGTAGAGGTTCGATCCGATGAGCTGAGTGTCTTCGATCTTCCAGAGGGTCGGATCTTTCAGACTTCCCACGCCGTTCTTGTAGTTGTCGTTCTGGTTCCAAGCGGTCACGGGAAGACGCTGCGGACCGACGCTGCGGCCGAACTTGATCTTCGAACCGTACTGGTCGACGAGGGTGAGGCTGTTCGACGCGATCGGCTGCGCGTTGACCTTCACGTTCTCGTTCTTGAGCTGGGTCGTGTCGTGGAAACGGCTTCCGAAAACGATCGACGGAGTGAGGATGTTGATGTGCTGGTCGCCGAACGCGCCCCAGAACCACAGACGGTCCTTCAGGATCGGTCCACCGATCTCTCCGCCGTTGTCGTCGATCTTGTTGATCTGGTTGACGCTCGCCAGGTAGGTGGTCGCCTCGGCGGGAATCTTCGGAGTGGCCTGATAGCCCTGGCTCGTGTGGTAGGCGTGCGCGGAGCCCTTGAAATCGTTCGTGCCGCGCTTGGTGACCATGTTGAGCTGCGCCCCAGGAGTCTGCATGCGCGGATCGGTACCGCTGGTCGTGATCTGCATTTCTTCGAACGAATCGAAGTCGTAATACGCCGGCGATGAGCCGGTTGCCGCGAAGTCGGTGATGTTGACGCCGTCAACATTCCACGTCGCCTGGGCCTGCGCTGCACCCTTCGAAACGTAGACCGACTGCTGGCCGGATTCATTACCACCGACGTTGTTGCGGTCCATCAGGATGCCCGGGGTCTGCTGCAGGATGACCCACGGATCGCGTGCGGTCGGCACGTTCTGAAGCTCGACCTTCGCGATGTTGGTGCCGTCGCCCGACTTGCGGACGTCGAGAATCGGCGCCCCGGCGGTGACGGTGATCGACTCGGCAACGGCCGGATTCAGCGTCATGCTGACGTCGGAATTGCGGCCGATGTTG
Source organism: Thermoanaerobaculia bacterium (assembly GCA_036260495.1). Lineage (GTDB taxonomy): Bacteria > Acidobacteriota > Thermoanaerobaculia > Gp7-AA8 > Gp7-AA8 > JADGNZ01. The sequence continues at coordinate 3,220 of DATAMS010000565.1, read as the reverse complement.
ACGCCGATGCCGGCACGAGTGGCGGTTCCAAGACCCGCCAGCTCAGCCTTCAGGGTGTAGGTTCCCGGAGAAAGTCCGATGAACCGGAAGTTGCCCTGGGCATCGCTGATCTGCGTGACCGGCGCGCCAACGCCGCTGAGAGTGACGGACACGCCTGGCAGCGCGCTTCCGTCCTTGCCCTGGACCTTGCCGTAGATGTTGCCTGACTGAGCTAGCTGTGCGAACGCGCTAACGGCGAGCAGCGAAATGCACAGTGCAACCGTAATTAGTACTAGTAACCTCGGGATGGGGAAACGTTTCATAGCAGCTCCTTTCCTTCCTCTGACCTGTCACTGACCTGATTGATGGACCTAACCTGACTGGGGTTCCTTCGACCTTGTGCAGATCCGCAGCCCAATGGCTCTGAACTGACAAAGTCAAACTGTTCAACGAGTTACGTGCTCTTTCACACACTTCCAAAACGGCGACGGATTCAAAGCACCGTCGTTTGCCGCCTGTTTTTCGAATTTTGCCCGGGGAACGATTCCGCGCAGCTTAGCAAACTTTCGGGAAACAAGGAACGCCGAAAATGACAAACGCCGCGAATTTCTTCGCGGCGTTTGAGGCCTGCCTTCCGGCTGCCTACGAGGTTAGCTGTCGGATTCGGACTGGAAGCCCTACCAGCTTTTGGCTGGATTCACCCCGGACGGTGGCAAGCCGTCGCTCAATTGGTTCCCCCGTTCCTCGGCGCCGAGGATTAGGCCGGCAAGCCGCCACGCGTAGGCGGCAACGGAAGTGTATGTCTTCGCGGCTGGAAGTCAATGGATGTTGGATGTTCGCTAACGGCCGCGGACCGAATCCGCCACCTGCAACGCGGCCCGCAACGCAGCCAGCTTTTGCGCGAATCGCGAGGGCTCGTAGCGCTCGCGATTCTAGATCTCGGCGAAGAGGGCGTCGATTGCTTCGGTCATCGGGCGGAGCCTGGAGCCGGTAATCCGAAAATCGATGGTCCAATTCTTGACAAGGCGTTTCCTCTTGCTACAGTAAGGAAATGGCAAAGGTGACCAGCAAGTTTCAGGTCAGCATCCCTCGCTCGTTCGCCGATCAACTCCGGCTCAAGCCGGGTGATGAAATTGAGTGGCGAATGACGGGCGAGGAACTTCGCATCTCGCCCGCGAAGGTAGGATCGCCGCTTCCGCTGGAGAAACGGCTGGACCTTTTCGACGCTGCTACAAAGCGGCAATCTGCACGCAACCGGAAGGTAATGCTGAAGGGAAATAGCGGTGCGGGCCGCGGCTGGAAACGAGAGGATCTCTACGATCGTGGCCGCCACTCTCGTTGACACCAACGTTCTTGTCTACCGCTTCGATCCGCGCGATCCGCGAAAGCAGAAGATCGCTACCGAGCTGCTGCGACAAGGGTTGGCAAACGGTACGATCCGGATCGCACACCAAGCGGTCGTCGAGTTCTACTCAGTTGTGACACGTCCCATTCGCGACCTCGGCAGGTTGCTCGACCCGATCGAGGCGACACGCGAGACCGAAGAGATCCTCGATCAGTTTCAAATCCTCTACCCCGATGAAAATGTGATGCGCGCCGCGCTTCGGGCCACGTCCGCCTACCAACTGTCATGGTTCGATGCACACATGTGGGCTTACGCAGAGACCAACGGGCTGAAAGAGATACTGTCCGAAGACTTTCAGCACGAGCGCCTCTACGGCGGAATCCGGACGATCGATCCCTTTCATATTTGACTCCGCGATCAAACCCGCTGCCTACAACGCCGCCCTTAGCGCCCCCAGTTTCTGCACAAACCTCGCTGGCTCGTAGCGCTCGCGGTTCTGGATCTCGGCGAAGAGGGCGTCGATGGCTTCGGTCATGGGGCTCTTGAGCAATTTCGGGTTGTTGCGGGTCAGGGCGGAGCCGAGACTTTGCAGCGCGAGGGCGGTTTGTTCGGCGGAGTGGACGTCGGAGGTGAGGATGAAATCGGTGTCGCCGGCGATCGTGCGCATCAGGGTGCGGACGTCGTCGTCGCGCCAGCTCAGCGCGGCGATCTGCGGGGTGACGTTGTCGATGATGTGGCGGGCATCGACGGCGGTCTGGAACACGCCGTTGGAATCGTTCATGTGACTGACGCGTGTGGCGATGATGGCCACGTCGTTGTCGAGTTGCGCGCGTGCTGAGGGGTTGGCGCGGCCGACGAGGAGACGGAGGACGGCCCAATGCTGCGGGCTCCATGCGGGAAGTCCGGCGCGGCCGGGCCAGCCGCGCTCCTGACGCCATCCGCTGCCTTCCAGCGAGTGGTGGCAGTTGATGCAGCTCATGTCGGAGAACTCGGGCCACTTCTCGCCGCGTGCGTGATGGGCGAGATTGTCGAGCGACTGGCTGAATGCGACCGCCTGCCCGACCGCGAAGGCGCGCGCGCCGTGCGTCTCGGCGGTGACTGTGTCTTTGCCGCGGCGCCAATGCGGCGGCATCGTCTCGGTGTAGTTGTCGAGCTCGAACGCGAGGATCGGATGGCCCGACGCGATCAGCTCGTGATCGACTTCCTTCTTGTCGTTGCCGAGGTGGCAGGAAAGACAGCCGGAGGCACGGGTGGGAAGGTTGCGGAGATCGATCATGCCCCGCGCGACCGACTGCTCGTGCGTCCAACCGGCCATCGTGTGCTCGGCGCGCCAGCCGCTGGCGGGACCGTGACACGCTTCGCATTGCACGCCGTCCTCGGGATCGACTTTGCCGGAGACGGCGCGCGCAGGAACGTTCGTCGAGTGGCAGTCGAGACAGACGGCTTCCTGATACGCCTTTCCCTTCAGCCGCATGTTGCGTGCGACGCGCGCGGAGCGATCGCTGAAAAGAACGTTGTAGGCCTGGGCATGACGATCACTGCTCAGCCACGTGTAGTACTCGTTCTGCAGGACGCGCGCGGCGTTGAGCGGCTGCGTCGAGCCGTGACAGCCGGAGTTCGCGCAGGAGGCGACACCGTCGAAATGGCCGGGAACGGATGGCGGCGTGGCCGGTGCGGTGGCCGCTTGAGGAGGTTGCGGAGTTGCTGGCTTGTTCGGTTGCTGGGCGATCCCTGCAACAGCGACGGCCACCAGCGCGAAGAAGATCATCGTTCGTTTCATCGTCATCACCTCGTGACCGGCTTCGTAGTCGGCGTCTCGCTCACGGTGTAGAGACGGCCGTCGCGGAGGTAGAGCCGCTGCATTTCCAGGAGCGTCATCGGGCGGGCGCCGATGCG
>DATAMS010000547.1:0-2073 GCA_036260495.1 Thermoanaerobaculia bacterium | reverse complement strand
CTCAATCAATTGGGCTTTGGTGTGGTAACGCCCGTTCCACTGGCTATACGGTTTCAAGCCGACGAAGAATTCATCATTGAAGAAGCCGATTGGATTGGTTCCATCGTCCGGGCGCCCCAGCTCCGAGCTGACCACGGTCACTTCGGGGAACGAGCGCAAGATCGCGCGAACCTGCGGCGAGATTTTCGATGCTTCTTCGAACGAGATCGTGGAGGGCATGTTGGCGCGAACCCACAATGAACCTTCGTCGAGGTGGGGCATGAACTCCGCGCCGATTCCCGGGATCAGCAATAACGACAGCGCAAAGAGGACCACGCTGACGGTCGTCGTAAGCCACGGATGCGCGAGGCAGCCATCGAGGCCACGCACATACACGCTGCGAATGGCTTCGAAGACGACGTTCCGTCGCTCGCGCACATTGTGGAGCGCCCAGAGACAAAGCACGGGCACCAGCGTCAACGACAGCAGCAACGCGCCAATGAGCGCGAAAATCGTCGTATCGGCCATCGGACGGAAAAGAGCGCCGGACGGTCCGGTCAGGGCGTAAATCGGCAGAAATGCGGCAATGATGACGGCGACAGCATAGAAGATCGGCCGGTCCACTTCCGCCGCTGCCTGGACGATCACTTCGGTCGTGGTGAGACGGTTCCCTTCTTCGTGATTGATCGCTAATCGCCGGAAAATGTTCTCGACCATGACGACAGCGGCATCGACAAGGATCCCGAAGTCGATCGCTCCGATCGATAAGAGATTCGCAGGAACGTGTTTAAGATCGAGGCATATGAATGCGAACAACAATGACAATGGGATTGTCGCCGCGACGATCAATCCCGAACGAAAGTCGTAGAGGAAGAAGATGAGGATGACGAGAACGAGGAGCATTCCTCGCAACAGGTTGTCCTCAACCGTTCGCGTCGTGAGCGCGATCAAATCGCGACGGTCATAGAACGGACGGATCTTCACGTCCTTCGGCAATACCGAGTCGTTCAGCTCTTTGGTTTTCTTTTCGACGCGATCGAGTACCACTTGCGCCTGTTCTCCGGTGCGCATCAGGATTACGCCTTCGACGGCCTCATCGCGATTGTTGAAACCGAACTGGCCGAGGCGAGGGGCTTCGCCGATTGCGACCTGGGCGACGTCTTTGACCAGTACCGGCGTCCCATTGTGAACCGCTACGACGACGTTGCCGATATCTTCAGGCGTGGTAAGACGGCCAAGACCGCGCACGTAAAAGAATTGGCCGCCTTGTGAGTAGAAGCCACCGCCCGCGTTACTGTTATTCGCGCTCAGCGAGTCGACGATCAGCGGAACGGACAGACCGACCGCGGCGACTTTGGCCGGATCGAGCAACACCTGATACTGCATTGTGGGCCCGCCGAGGCCGGAGTCGTCGGCGACGCCGGGAACGGACTTGTATTGGCGCTGGATGACCCAATCCTCGAGCGTCTTCAACTCCATCGGCGAACGATCAGGACTGTCGAGCACGTAGCGGTAAATCAGTCCGGACGGTGAAAAGAGCGGCGCGATGTCGCCCGCGACGCCGTCAGGAAGCGACACACCCGCGAGACGCTCGAACACCTGCTGGCGCGCGAAGTAATTGTCGGTGCCCGGTTGAAACGTGATGCGCACATCGGACAAACCGTAGAGCGAGATCGAGCGCACGACCTCCACGTTCGGAATGCCGTTCATCTCCACTTCGATCGGAACGGTGATCAGCCGCTCCACCTCTTCCGGTGCGCGGCCTTGCCACTGCGCGCTGATCTCGACCTGCGGCGGCGAGAGATCGGGATACGCATCGACAGGCAGGCGCTTGAAGGAGTAAATCCCGGCGGCGAGGAGCAGCGCGGCAACGAACAGCAGCAGAAAGCGCTGCCGCAGCGAACCGGCGACGATGCGGTTGATGATCGACGTCGCAGTCCGCTCGTTCGGCGCTTCTGGTGGCCGGATTTCGTCGATGTCGTCGATGTCTTCCGGCTCGCTCATGAGTGTTCCACCGTCGAGAGGAAGAGGCCGCCCTCGATCACGATCGTCTGACCCGCGGTGAGACCACCGGTGATCTCCTGTTGATCGCCG
>DATAMS010000316.1:0-1657 GCA_036260495.1 Thermoanaerobaculia bacterium | reverse complement strand
CCCCCACTGAAAAGCGTGGGGGAGAAGGCGCTCGACTGAGAGCGCGCTGCCGGTGATGCCACGCCGAGTGTGCGACGCGGCGAGCGAATTTCTACGCGGCTTCGGGCATGCTGCGCAGCGTGCGCACGACCCACTTCCACTGGCGGCGCGACTGCTTCACGTGAAGGCGCGAGGCGCGGCGCGTTTCCCGCCACGATTTCGACAGCCCCTCGGCCTTCTCCTCAGCGTGCTGACGCCAGAGTTTCAGCGCCGTCTCGAGATGCTCCATCGCCACGTGCGCGCGGCGGCGGATCTCATCGCCGAGCGAGCCGGAAGTCGTCTCGATCTGCGCCTTCACCGTGCGAAGCGCAGCCTGCATGCGGGCTTGCTCGATCTGCGGCAGCGGCGTCGTGCGGAGCTCCGAGGCCAGACCAACGGAACGGAACGCCCTGATCAGCCACTTCGACGGGTCCCACTGGTACCAGCGGATTCCATTGCGGAAGTCGGTGGGAAAGCGGTGATGGAAGCTGTGGTAGCCCTCGCCGAGCGTCAGCAGCGCCACCATCCAGTTGTCGCGCGCCGAAACTTCGGCATTGAAGAGCGGCTTGCCGAGCATGTGCGCGAGCGAGTTGACGAAGAACGTCGTGTGATGGATGACGACGATGCGAAGGAATCCGCCCCAGAGCAGTCCCGCGATCGGATCGCCGAACGCCGCGCCGATCAGCGTCGGGATGCCGAAGCCAGCCACGATCAGGATGACTTTGTGCCAGCGGTACTGCCACATCACGATCGGGTTCTTCAGCAGATCAGGCGCGTTCGCGAAGGTCGTGTCGAAGTCTTCGTTCTTCACGAAGATCCAGAAAATGTGCGCCCACCAGAAGCCGCGCTGGATGTTGTACGGATCCCAATCCTTGTCGACGTGCTTGTGGTGAACGCGATGCGCGGACGACCACCAGAGAATCGAGTTCTCAGCCGCCATCGCTCCGAAAAATGCGAAGAACGATTGCACGATCGGCGAGGCCTCGTACGTCTTGTGGGAGAAGAAGCGGTGGTAGCCGGCGCAGATCGAAAAACCGACCGCGGCATACATGCTCAACAGAAGAGCGAGCATCCAGAAGTGGAAGCCGTGCGACCACGTCCAGGCCACGGTTCCAACGATGCCGATGATCGGTGTGAGAGAGAGGAACGCGATGTTCACCCAGTCTTTTTTTTGTGTCGTCTGCGCTGTGCTGATGGTGCACCTCCGAAATATGCGGACCCACGATAACCCTGATCGATGGGGTCGTATTGCGAAAACTGCGGCCGGGTCCGGTGGTTGACAAAGATGACACGCAACTTAATACGAAGTTCTTCGTTGACAACTACGATTCATTTCGTACATGATCGAAAACGAAGGAGATTTCCGATGAAAACCGCACTCTTGATCCTCCTCGCCGTCGCCGTCTGCTTCACTGCCTACGCCGCCAGCGATTCCCGTAACGGCGTCTGGACCGCCGAGCTGACCACCGACGGCTCCGCGCTCCAGGTCACGCTCTTCCGCAGCAATCACGAATCGGAGGGGCGCTTCAACCGCGGGATGAATAACGTGATGGGCTTCGAGCTGTCGCTCGGCTCGCTGACCGGACTCACGCCCGCGGACATCAACTCGACCGCCGCGAACGTGCAGTTCTCTATCGCG
>DATAMS010000497.1:0-4427 GCA_036260495.1 Thermoanaerobaculia bacterium | reverse complement strand
GCGAGTAGTGGACGAGGCCGTCGATGCCGGGCTCGACTTCGACGAAGAGACCAAAATCGGTGCTGCGGACGATGCGGCCGCTGAACTGCGTGCCGGCGGGATAGCGCTCGGCGACGTCGCTCCAGGGATCGGGCTCCTGGTCCTTCATCGAGAGCGAGATGCGTTTGCCGTCGCCTTCGACTTTGATGACCTTGACGTTGACCTGCTGGCCGACGGCGACGACTTCATTGGGATCGGTGACGCGGCGGCGGCTCATCTCGGAGACGTGGAGGAGACCGTCGATGCCGCCGAGGTCGACGAAGGCGCCGAAGGGGGTGATGGTCTTGATCGTGCCGCTGAGCTCAGCGCCCGGAACGATGTTGCGGCGGGTCTCTTCGGCGCGCGACGCGTTCGCTTCCTTCAGCAGAGCGGCGCGGGAGACGACGATGCGGCGGCCGTCATCGGAGAGCTCGGTGACGCGGAACTCGTACGACTGGCCGATGAACTGATCGGGGTTGTCGATTTTTCCGAGGGCGATCTGCGAGAGGGGGCAGAAGGCGCGCAGTCCGCTGATGTTGACGTCGAAGCCGCCTTTGTTGCGGGCGGCGATCTTCCCTTCCACCGGCAGGCGGTTCTCGTACATCTGCCGGAGCAGATCGAGATTGGCCTTTCCTTTGGCGAGTTTCCGCGAGATGCGGATCTCGGGAGAGGTTTTGACGACGGTGCCTTCGACGGTGTCGCCGACGTCGAGCCCATCGAGCTCGTTCGTCGCCATCACCGCTTCGGACGGTCCGCCGTAGGAAACGAAAGCATCGTCGCCGGAGATGGAGACGATCTGTCCTTTGAGCAACTCGCCCTGCTCGGGGGTTTTGAAATTCAAGCTCGCTTCGAACGCTTCAGCGAACGTTGCTTCAGCGCTTTCTCTCGACTGGGTCATGGATGGAAAAACCTTTCAGTGGACTGGATCTCAGGTCTACGAGATCGGTTGGGCAGCGTATCTTACTCGAAAGTGGAATCGCTGGCGACACCGGAACGCCGGTCACCCTGCATCTCTTCCGCGCGGCGGTTTTTGCGTATCGAGTGCGCGCGAAAAAAAATCTTTTTGACCCACTTGTCAGGCACGAATCGCGGACCTAGATTTCACATCCCTGACGCGCCGGATGCTTCATCGCAGATGGTAACGGCGCGCTGGGTGGTTCCGGGAAGCGATGAGTCCAGGAACTGCTGCGGGGATGCCACTTTGCGGCTGTCAACGCGCAGCAAGCGGTTGCGACGGGCAAAGAACGTCGGAGCCAGTCGATTCGAATGCCCCCTGGTGGCTGTCAACGGATCGAGAACGGGCTCGCGAGATCAGGGATCGCGAGCCTTTTGTGTTTGAAAAGCGTTTCACGCGGAGGCGCGGAGATGCGGAGAAAACCTTCGCGTCCTCCGCGTCTCCGCGTGAAACGGTTTTCCAATCGCGCTACGATCCGTTCCATGACAACACGCGTCTACCTCGTTCGCCACGGAGCGACTGAACTGACGGATGAGGATCGCTTCGCCGGCGCCATCGACGTCAAGCTCTCCGACGACGGACGCGACCAGGCGCGGCGCCTCGGGCTGCGTCTTCAGGGCGAGCCGATCAGCGCGGCATTCGCCAGTCCGATGGTGCGGACGATGGACACCGCTGCGCTGATCGTGGCCTCGCACGGACTGCCGGTCACTCCCGTTGATGGCATCCGCGAGATCGCGCATGGACGTTGGGAGCGAAAGACGCGAGCCGAAGTCGAGGCGGAGTTTCCGGACGAATACGCACGGTATGAGACCGATCCCTTTTCGTTCGCGCCGACGGACGGCGAGAGCGGACTGCAGGTGACCGCGCGCGCGTTGCCAGCGTTTCTCACGCTCGTCGAGCAGCACAAAGATCAGCGCATCCTCGTGGTGTCGCACAAGGCCACGATCCGGCTCCTCGTCAGCTCGCTCATCGGCGTCGATCCGCGCAAATACCGCGACCGGCTCGATCAGAGTCCCTGCGCGCTGAACATTCTCGACTTCAAGGATGTCTCCTGTCCACGCCTCACGCTCTTCAACGATACGTCGCACTACGCGGGCGATGTGCCGGATGTGCCGAGGAACAGGTTATCGAAGACGTGGGGAGGGCGGAAGTAGGGCTTGGTGGATTAGTAGATTAGTGATTAGTGGATTAGTCGATCAGATCAGGACATCTAATCTACGAATCTACTAATCCACTTCTCACTTCACCGTAAAAACCGCTCGCGCCAGCAGCGGATCATTCGCATAGTAGATCTTCAGGTTCTGGCCCTTGTCGTTAACCGTCAGCGACTGCACGCGCCACACGCCGCGGGCGGAGTTGGGGTGCAGGCGGACCGTGCCTACGAACGTGGTGGCGTCGCGCTGCTGGAGCGAGAAGAAGGTGCCGCTGGAGTTGCCGCCCGGGCCGACGATCTGTCCGCTGACGCCGCCGATGCCGCAACTGTCGTCGGCGACCTGCGCCACCACTTCAATGACCGGCTCGTCGCGCGACATCACGATCTCGGTGCGGCTCAGCGCCAGTCCCTGTAACGCCGGCGCCTGGTTGTCGCAACTGTCGCCGGTGATGTTGAGCCGGACCTGCTGCACGGCCGGATTTTCCTGACGGATCGTGGCGAAGTTGTTGGCGTTGTCCTGCATCTGCACCTGCTCGAGAGTCCAGTCGCCGCAATCGAGGCATTGGGGCGGGAAGACGTCGCACTCCCACACATTGTTCGCACCGGTGTGACAGCCGACGCCAAAGCGCGCCAGTTTCGACGGGCTGAGGAAGACCGCGGCGATGAGATGAACGCCCGACTTGTCGTCCTGCGCGTCGACGAAGAGCGTGTTGTGCTCTCCGGCGCGCATCGCGCCACGCTCGAGCCAGACGTTGCGCAGCGTGGGTGCCGTCGAATCCGATGCCGGCGAGCTCACTTTCAACACGGCCGTCGGCGGCAGCGTACCCTGCGCGGCGCTGAGCGTTACGGAGTTCGTGGCCATGTCGCTCATGGTCAGGAATGAGATTTTCCAGATGCCCTCTTCGGCTTTTTCCGCCATGTGAATGCGGCTGGTGTAGCGCATGGTCTCGCCCTCTCGTTGCTGCGCGAAGCCTTGCACCGCTTTGCCGTTCGGGCTGGTAAGCGTGCCAGAGATGCCGCGAATGCCGGAGAGATCGTCGGTGGCGGTGACGACGAGCGTGGTGTCGCCGCCGTCGGTCACTTGCGGTGGATCGAACGCGATCGAGATGAGCTGCGGCGGAGTGGTGTCGGAGTTCGGATCCTTCGGGTCGTTGGTGGGCGTATTGGGCTTGTTGCCGGACTGCTGCCCTCCATTCCCCGCCGACCCCGACGCCCCCGATCCTCGGAATGCATTCGAAGCCGCCTGGTTGGGCCGTGCCGGCGTTTGCACTTTCGGTGCGACCGGTTGGGCGGCGATTTTCACCGGCGCCTGCGCCGAGGAAGCCGGAATGTCGACTTTCGGGGCGCCGAGGGCGAGGAGCTCGCGGAAGCGTTGGGCGCGGGCAGCGGCGGCGGATGCGTTGGGTGACGGCGAAACACGCTTGATCCCGGTTGCGCCGGGGGAAGACAGTTCGTCGCTGAAGGTGCCGTCACCCGGGTGCTTCGATCGCGCCGCTGCGCTTGTGCCTGCCGCGGCCGCCGCCGATTCGGACGATTCCGTCGCCGTTCCTCCCGAATACGCGCGAACGCGCACGACCAGCGCGGCTGCGAACGCAACCGTGAGGAGCGTCAGAAACGCGGATAGGAAGGAGATCTGGACTCGCCGTCGCACGGAGTAACCTTCAATTGACAACGCCCGGAACAGCGAGAGTGAAGGCCGCGATTTCCGCCCGGAACGGTTCGCTGCCAACCGGCCGCATTAAGTAGCTGCCCTGCATCGATCCCATCGACGTTCGCAAGGGGCAGAAGCTGGTGTATTCGAAGACCTGGCCCGGACCGAGGATTGGTTGCTCGCCGACGACGCCGTCGCCTTCCACGCGTTCGACGTTGCCGTCAGAGTCGGTGATGATCCACTCGCGGCTCATGAGTTGGGCAGTCTCCGGTCCCACATTCGAGATTACGACGTGATAGGCGAAGAAGAAGTAACTCTCCTGCGGGTCGCTGCGCTCCTCGACGTAGATGCTCTCGACCTGGATGCGGATACCGCGGGTGGTGGTGTCGCTCATTTGGTTGGTTGGGTTGTCGGTTGCTGGGTTACTTGGTTGCCGGGTTGCCGGGTTGCCGGGTTGCCGGGTTGCCGAGGACTTTATCATTCGCGCATTAAAGGATCGGATTCAAAAACGAATCGGTCAGTCAACTGCCACTCAGCAACCAAACAACCAGACACCAGACAACCCGGCAACCCGGCAACCCGACAACCCAGGCAACCCGGCAACCATCCATGCGCACTCCCCTGCTGCTGATCCTCTCCCTCGCTTGCTG
>DATAMS010000311.1:0-2347 GCA_036260495.1 Thermoanaerobaculia bacterium | reverse complement strand
TTTGCTCCAGGAGCTCGGCATCGATCCCGGCACGCCGGAATTCGTCCAGGCGTATCACGTCAGTCCCGGCGCATAACGAGGTTGCACGTAGGTCGGACTCTCCAGTCCGACCTACGTACGCCCTCTCAGCCTTTCGGCTTCTCGATTCGCTTGTGCGTCTCGGGCACCACCATCATCGCGGCCGATCCGTACCACAGCGTCAGATCCGGAACGAACACGCCTGCTTTCACCGCCGGGTCGAGCAGGACGAGTTTTTCCGCTTCTTCGATCGTGGCCACGTTGAAAATGTAGAGGCCGCGATACGCCTTGTCGTTCTTCCCGAATGGACCGGCGACCGCCAGCTTTCCTTCGTCCGCCAGGCGTCCGATGTTCGCGAAGTGACCGGCGAAAATCTCTTCGCGAGCCTTTCCCGTGATCGCAGCATCGCGCGGTCCGGTCTTGAGAATGCACAGCACGTACGTCTTCATGCCGCGCTCATCGGCGCCGAGCCGTTTGGCAAGCGCGGGATCGAAAGAAGGCTCCGCTGCAACCGCGGCCAAAGCGCCGATGCAAAACGAAAGGAAGAACAGGAATCGAATCGATTTCATCGCGTCAATATAGCCGCAAGCATGTGGCGGAGCGTAGATGGACTTCGATCACTGTAACGCGCTGCAATTACAGATGGACCTATCGACGTATGATTTCCACGCCGTGAGATACCTGCCCCACACCAGGCGACTGCTGCGCATGCTGGCGATCGCACAACTTCTCTGCGTGGCGCACTTGGCGCTGGCTCGCGACCGGGTGTTGGAAATTTACGTCGAGAACGCGGCCGACCCATTCTCGCGGCCCGACGGTACCGGCTACGCGAATGACGTCGTGCGGGCGGCCTTCGAATCCGTCGGCGTGCGAATCAAGTTCAACGTCGTACCCTACGCGCGTTGCAAGAATGAAGTGCTCATCGGCGAGGGTGTTGCCTGCGTCAGCATGTCTCCCGACCCGTCGTTTGAAGGGCGGATCAAGTTCGCGGACACTCCGCTGATCACGGTAACGCCCGTCTACTATGAAAACCCGGCCCGGCCTCTGACCGCGGGGAGCGAAGCAGAGTCGAGCAAGGGCGTCATCATCGGAACGATTCGCGGTTATGAGTATACCGAGACGGCGATGAAAGCCAAAGCACTCGGGGCGGTATTCGAAGAAAACGTTTCGGATCAAGCCAACCTGAAAAAACTGGCGCTCCGCCGGCTCGACGCCGTCATGGCCATGTCCAACCCCCCGACCGGCGTCGAGCATTGGGCGAGAGATGCGAAGGTCGCAAATCTTGTGAAGGTCGCCTTCCGCAATGCCAGCAGCGAGCTCGGCTATTTTGCCGTGAGCATCGCCCATCCCGACGGCCCGCGGACGCTGAAGCAATACAAAGCCGGCATAAAATCATCACCGCCAACGGCCGGCTCGATCAGATCCGAGCCAGATGGACGACTCACCCTGCTGATGTGAGTCCTTTTCGCTCGGTTAACGACGGATATCGAGGTGATAGGGGTGACCCCTTCCGCAACTCTTCGACGTGCTTGATTGATCGGCAGGGAGGAGTGGACGATACTCGAACCGCCTTCCTCGGAGCGGCCGAAGCCCTTGATGGGCCCCGAGGGTAGGGATTCTCGCCCCGGCGTCACACCTAAGTAGTGATTCTGCGATAACTGAGGATTATCGGTGCCAGCTCGCAAGATATCGGTTGTCATTCCAGCGCTCAATGAGGACAAGACGGTTGGACGAGTGGCGGCAGAGATGCTTGCATCGCCATTCGTATCGGAAGTCATTGTCGTGGACAACGGATCGGACGACCGGACCAGTGAAGTCGCGACACGTGCTGGCGCAACCGTCATTCGTTTAAAGGAGCGAGGGTTCGGCCGCGCGCTGAAGACGGGTTTCGCGGCGGCGCGCGAGTCCCTCATTTTCAAAATCGACGCGGATATGCTCAACGCCAGCCGGCAATGGCCAGGCGATCTCCTGACCCTCCTCGGTTCCAGCGATGGCCTCGTAAAGGCCTACTGGTCGAGCAGCGTGGACCCGATGCCCATCACGAACCTCGTGGTCCGCCCATTGATCCGCCGCCTGTTCCCTGCGCTCGCCGGCATCCGAATGCCGCTTGCGGGTATCTATCTCGTCAATAAGGAACTTCCAGAGCTGGATACGATGAGCAATGGTTGGCCTTTTGACGTTGAAGTTGTTCTTCGCATGCATCGTGCCGGATATGGAATCCAACAGAAGAATCTCGGCGAAGTGATCGATACTTACAAACCCGTCGACATGTACCACGAGATGTCGTGGGAGTTGATCTCATTCCTTTTGAATGAGAGCGGTGTCGCTC
>DATAMS010000465.1:0-1959 GCA_036260495.1 Thermoanaerobaculia bacterium | reverse complement strand
ATCGGGAGGAGAAACTCTTCTCGGAGCAATTCACCGGGCGTCACAGGTTTGAGTTTCTTCACGGTTGTACTCCTCAGTGGTAGTCGGTGATCTCGACATCTTCAGCGCCCGCGATCGTCCATCGGAAGCAGACGCGAAACTGATCGTTCACCCGGATGCTGTACTGCCCCGCACGGTTTCCCTTCAGTTTTTCAAGACGATTACCCGGCGGCACCAGCAGGTCTTGCAACTGGTTTGCGATCTGCAACTGCCGGATCTTGCGCCGGGCGGCCGGCTCAATACCCTCGAATCGCTTGACTCGTTGACCGTTCGCAAGAGCTTCCGTTTCGCTGCTCTTGAACGAAACGATCACACGACGATAGTAACGTGCGGCGTGATTACCGTCAAGCTCCGGGTCACGGTAAACACACCCCCACCTCTCCCGTCCAACCTTCCATGAACCGTGTCCCGAAAATCCTTGCTGGCGCAGTCGCGCTGGCGCTTCTCACCGCAGCAAGCCCTTCCAAAACCCCACTCACCGAGCGGCAGCGTGCGATGCATGTGCTCAACAGGCTCGCGTTCGGGCCGCGGCCGGGCGATGTCGATGCGATCGCGAAGAGCGGCGTCGATGCCTGGATCGAGCAGCAGCTTCATCCGGAAGCAATTCCCGATCGTGCGGTTGAAGCGCGCATCGCGGAGCTGCCGACGATGAAATTGTCGAACGCGCAGATCGTGAAGACCTACTACGAGCCGGTGCTGATGGCGCGGAGGAAGGCGAACGCCGAGGCGAAAGATGGTGTCGAAGACAAGAAGGATATTCGCCGCGAGTTGATGCGCGACGTCCCGCCCGAGCGGCGGCCGCAGGTCGTGATGAACGATCTTCTTGCGCAGCGGATCCTTCGCGCCGCTGAGTCGGACCGTCAGCTCAACGAAGTCATGGCCGACTTCTGGATGAATCATTTCAACGTTTTTTCCGGCAAAGGCATCGACCGCTTTCTGCTGACCAGTTACGAGCGCGACGTCATCCGGCCGCACCTGTGGGGTCGTTTCGAAGACCTGCTGATGGCGACCGCGAAGTCGCCGGCGATGTTGTTCTATCTCGACAACGCGCGCTCGATCGCGGCACCGGAGAATCGGCCTCGCTTCGCACAGCGCGCCACGTTCGGCGGCAGGCGGTTCGGACAGATGAACGCGATGCCGCAACTGAATCAGCGGCAGGGTGGTCTCAACGAGAACTACGCCCGCGAGATCATGGAGCTTCACACCCTCGGCGTCGACGGCGGCTACACGCAGAAAGACGTCACGGAGCTCGCGCGCGTGCTGACCGGATGGACGATCACGCGCGAGCGCGATGGCAGCGGCGAAGGGGCGGCGTTCATCTTCCGGCCGATGCTTCACGATGCCGGCGCCAAGGTCGTGCTGGGCGTTCGCTTTCCCGCGGGCGGCGGCATGGAGGAGGGCGAGAAGATGATTCAGATTCTCGCGCGCCATCCGGCCACCGCGCATCACATCGCCTACAAACTCTGTCAGCGGCTCGTCGCCGACGATCCTCCGCCGGCGCTGGTCGATCGCGTCGCGGCGAAGTTCCTGGCAAGCGGTGGCGATCTTCGCCAGACGGTGAAGGCAGTCATCAGCAGTCCCGAGTTCTGGTCTCCGGCCGCGTATCGCGCCAAGGTGAAGTCGCCATTCGAATACACGATCTCGGCGGTGCGCGCGGTCAACGCGAAGATCACCGACGTCACGCCGATCGCGCGCGCCATGCAGCAAATCGGCGAGCCGCTGTACGGCGCGCAGCCGCCGACCGGCTACAGCGACAAGGCTGACGTCTGGATCAACACCGGCGCGCTGATGAGCCGCCTCAACTTCGCGCTCGCGCTCGCGGCGAACAAGCTGCCCGGCGTGCGCGGCGACGTCACGAATCTCATCCCCGCCGATGCCGCGTCCGACGCCGCGCATTCCGTCGACGCGCTCGCCGTCGCC
>DATAMS010000464.1:0-9280 GCA_036260495.1 Thermoanaerobaculia bacterium | reverse complement strand
GTCAGTGGCCACTTTCAGGAACTTTTGCGTGCTCTCGAGTTTGAGTTTGCCGTTGCGCGCTGCGGTACGCATCGTCTGCATCTCCGCGGCGAAATCCTGTTTCTGCGCGGCGGTGACGTCGGCTGAGAAACTGTGAACTAGGTCCTCTTCGAGTTTCCCAAACACCCAATCGAGGATGGCGCCGGAGCGAGGAGCGAATGCGCCGGCAGCGAAAAGAAGGACGACGAAGACGAGCGATATCCATCCGCAACCCAAAGGCACCCATCTTGGAAACAGCGGCCGCAGTCGCGATTCCGAATCCGAGTAGTAGCTGGCGGGGCGTTGAAACGGAAGCGGATTGGGTGCGGGCGCCGGCGGCGGCTCGAGGGCCAAAGCAGGTTCTGGCAATTCGTTTGGTGTGATGTCGTCCAAATGAGACTCGGGCCTAGCAAGCGCCGCCGGAAAATGTATCATGCGCGCGATGTCCAGCTCTCCCTCTAACGCATGTGTTCTGATTCTCGATGACAACCCTCTCGTGCTGAAGCTCGGCCGGGCTCTGCTCGAGCGCGAAGGCTGCACCGTGCTCACCGCGGTGAGCTGGATCGAGTTCAATCACGTACTCGCCAGCAACTCGCCCGACATCATCTTTCTCGACGTCAATCTGCCCAGCATCAAGGGCAACCGGCTCAGTGAAGTCCTGAAGTCGCAGTCGAACAAGAAGGACATCCCCATCGTCCTCATCTCCGACCTTCCGGAAAAGTCGCTCGAAGAGATGTTCCCGAGCTCCGGCGCGAACGCCTGGATGCGCAAGCCGCTCACCCGCGACAAGATGATGGACATGATCAAGCGCTACGCGCGATGACCGACGGCACGCGCATCCTCCGAACCGCGGGAATCCCGCTCATCATCGCAATCGCGTTGCTGTACGTCGTGCCGAAGGAGTGCTCGAAGGTAATCGCGGTTTCAAAACAGCGGGAGGCAGCGCGGGCAGCGAGCGGGCTGCATATCGAGTCGGCGCAGAAACCGGTGACCTATCCCGCGGGCCTCGATGCGGAACGCATTCGCTACGTCGTCGAGATCGATACGCAGTTCTCGACGCCGTACATGGGCCGCGTACGCAAAGCAGCGCCGATCGCGCTCCTCCCTCGCGAACAACTTTTCCTCGCCGCGCTGCAAAAACTCGGCTACGCGGAGACGGCTCCTGACAACACAGTCTCGATCACGCGCGACGGGCTGCTCCACCTCGACGGCCTGGTCGACGACGGCACATCGTGGACCTTCCCCGTCGCGAAACGAGAGTTTGTTTCGGTAACCGCAATCGACTCCGACGCCACCACCGCCCACGCCACCTTCGCCTGGCAATGGAAGCCAACCGCAGTCGGCTCCGAACTGATGCCCACCCCAAAACGCCACGAGTCCAAAGCCGAACTGACTAACTCGACCGGTCGCTGGACACTCGTGCAGATCAGCGAGTTGGATGGGGAGCTGGAGTAGGGCCTCGCTCGCGGCCTCAGCATCCGCTCGTTCCGAGGTAGTGCTTGCCTAGTTGGGCGTGAACACAGCGAGATGATTATCGCGGTTACTGGTGACAGAAATCATCGGCCAGAAACCAAGTCCGCCAGGAAAGATGCGCTCGATCGTGACAGTCACGCGGGTCGCGGCCAACACACGCGGCGCGGCGAGGGCGTCGCTGAAATCGAACGTCGCCGGTACCAGGATGGGACTGGGAGGATCGGTCGGCAAAAACATTGAATATTGACGCTCAAAAACAATGCCCTCCGTCGCTTCATCGATGACGCGAACAAGAAAGACAGCGTTTATCGGAAGAAAAGGATCGTAAACACGCAGTGAACGGCGTTGGTCCGCGGAGATGGGCACGCCGATGATGGTTGCACTGGTCGTGTATTGCGAGGCGCGAACGACAGGAATCGCTGTACCTGCCGTGTCGCCGGACGTGAGATCGCGAACACTGAGGCTGAAGTGAATGTCAGCGCGATGATCGATTGGAACATAGAGCAGAACGCCGTGTGTCGATGAGTCGGGCAGAACGCTCAGCATTACCGTACGGCCGGCAGGAATATCAATTCTCCGCTCACAGGGAAACGTCCTGCCCAGCCCTGAACACGTCTCGGGAAACAGATTGATCGGAACACCGGTAGAGTTGCGAACGCGCAACTCCGCTGACCATCGTGCACCAAAACCTCCCTGGCTGACCGAGGTGTCGAACGGCACAAGAACCTGCTCGAAGGCGAGCTGCGCCTGCGCGCGGCCGTTGATGGCGATTGTGGCAACAATAGCGATTAGTGCAATGCGGAAATGGCACATGGCTACATTATGGCTCGCCTATGAGTTAAGCCCCTGACTCAACCTCGAAGTCCGCGGTCGGTTTGAGCGATGAGTTACGCCCCGCGTCTTCGAAGCAATTGCTGCATCGGCCGCGCATCAAGTTCTGCATTGCGATCGAAGCGGAAAGCGCCGTTCGTTTCACTATACTGGAGTATACCGAGTTGCACCGGGGCGCTTGATACCGTACCGTCCTGATTAACCACGACAATATTGACGCTAACCGCTACTGGTTTGATTGACTTTAGCTCCAACCGTGAGGGGATTTGCAGATTGTGAGGAGTTAGTGGCCACTCAATATGTATTGGTACTGCATCGCCAGGTTTCAGAACCCAGGGCCCTTGCTGCAAACTCAAATTAGCGTAAGTGGCAGAGGCACTATGGGTTCGTTTTGAAATTTCGGGATAGGCACGAAGAACAGTTTCGGTGCGATTACCATCATTCAGGAGCACGAGATCGGCACTGACATAAAAAGTATCAACAATCACGCTAAATGATGGCTGTGGCGCAGCCACGATTTCTAGCGAGTGACGAACGCGGAAATACGTAAAGTAGAACGTTGAGGCCGACAAAATGAGCGCGATGGTTGATGCGATTGCTGCATACGAGACTCGCGACGTGTGAACAGGCTCGCGTGCTGCTTGACGCAATGCGCCAGACGTTTGTGACCAGAACGGCGGCACGACTCGCAATTGAGTTCTACTCCTGTGCGCCAATGTGGCTTACGCTGCCACGTATTCCTCGTATTCGCGGATACCGCACGTTAGTCTAACACAACCAACCATCCGTAAATCCGGTTTCCGGCACAATTCTGGTGCATATATCGAGACCGGCTCCAAGTGAAGGACAGCACTGTCTTAGACGAGTGCACCTAACTATGACTAGGCCTTAATACGGCGGAGGCACCGTAGCCGTCGCCGGCGGCGGAACGACCTTCGGACCTTCATCGACATTCGGCGCGGGCGACTCCGCGCTTTCGCCGGATCGCGCAGAGGAGTCTTGTGCGGACTGCGTCGGCTCCAGCTCCTTTGGCTGGTAGAACGGCTTCTGGAGGTAATACGGGAGCTTGCTCACAGCTACAGTT
Organism: Thermoanaerobaculia bacterium; assembly: GCA_036260495.1. Taxonomy (GTDB): domain Bacteria; phylum Acidobacteriota; class Thermoanaerobaculia; order Gp7-AA8; family Gp7-AA8; genus JADGNZ01. Next base: position 5,874 of record DATAMS010000464.1, on the reverse strand, counting down.
GCGCCGCTGCAATCTTTGTCGGGTTCCTGGCCGGCGATGAAGGCTTCCATGACGACGCGCTCGCAGGGGCCTTCGCCGCGGCGGCCGCTCTTCAGATCCATTGGCCTCATCACGATTCCGGACGGGATGTCGAACTCGGGGCGGGACGTGCGCAGCTTCAGTACATCGAGCTGCTTCACGATGTCGATCCAGATTGGGAGCGCGACCTCGGCGCCGGTGCCTCCGCCGCCGAGGGAGCGGCTGGGATCGTCGTAGCCGACCCAGACGCCGATTGTGTATTCCGGCGAAAAACCGAGGAACCAGGCGTCGGTGTAGGAATTGGTCGTGCCGGTTTTTCCGGCCAGCGGCGGCGGGAGGACGTGCGCTTCGTACGCCGTGCCGCGGTCGATCGTCCCGCGCATGACGTGCGCGAGCTCGAACGCCACCTGCGCCTGCGTGGCCTCGGAGAGCTCCGGGATTTGTTCTTCCAGGACGCGGTCGGTCTGGTCGACGATCCGCTGGATCAAACGCGGCTTCACGTAGACGCCCTGATTGGCGAAGACGTTGTACGCGCCGGCCATTTCGACCGGCGAAACGCCGGCGGTGCCGAGAGCAGTGGATGGGTAGCGCGGGATGTCGGAGGTGATGCCGCAGCGCTTCGCGAAATCAACGACGTGATCCGCGCCGACCATCATCCACGTCTTCACGGCGGGCACGTTGATCGATAACTCCAGCGCGCGCTGGATCGTCACGATACCCGCGTATTTGCCGTAGTAGTTTTTCGGCGAGTAGATCTGGTTGCCGACAGGAATCGCTACCGGCTCATCGAAGATCGTGTCCGCGGGTGTCAGCCCTTTCTCGAACGCGGCGCCGTAAACGAATGGCTTGAATGACGAACCGACCTGCCGCCGCGACTGAATGGCGCGATTGAACTTCGAGATCTGGAAGTCGTAGCCGCCAACGAGCGCCCGCACTTCGCCGGTTTTTACATCGAGGATGACGACCGCGCCTTGCACCTGCGGCAACTGATCGAGCATCCACTTGCGTGCATGCGTTTTCGAGTCCTCATCGAGCCGGAGGTAGATGATGTCGCCGCGATTGAGCACGCCTTCCATGCTCTTGTGCTGCGTCCAGGCGAACGACGCGGGCGGCAGAATCGTCGAATCTTTGCCGACGCGAACCGTGACGCCGTTCTTGTCGACCGACATGATTACCGCGGGATAGAGCTTGTCGGTGACATACGGATCGCTGCTCCAGCTCGGGTCTTTGTACGCTGCCGGATCGATCCCCTCGGTCACCAGATTCCGCGCCGGCTTTCGAAATCCGCGGCGCCGGTCCCAGCGGCGCAATCCGCGCTGCAACGCCGTTTCCGACGCCTGCTGCATGCGCAGATCGAGCGTCGAATAGACCTTCAGGCCGTGCTGGTAGAGATTCTCGGCGCCGAACTTTTCGCTCTTCTCGATGTGCTGCCGAATCTCTTCCGCGAAGTACGCACCGATCCGCGGCGCTTCCTCTTTGAACGTGCCGAGGACGATCGGCGAGTTGACCGCCTGCTGGAACTGCTCCTTCGTCGGGATGTAGCGCTCCTCGTACATCCGCCGCAGCACATGATTGCGCCGCGCCAGCGCGTGGTCCATGTGCGTGATCGGGCTGTAGTACATCGGCGAGCGGATCAATCCCGCGATCAACGCAGCCTCGGGAACCGTCAAATCTTTGGCGTGTTTGCCGAAGTAGAGCCGCGACGCCGCTTCGACGCCGTACGCGCCGTGGCCGAGGTAGACCTGATTCGCGTAGAGCTCGAAAATCTGATCCTTCGTGAAGTTCTTTTCGATGTCGACGGCGAGGAATGCCTCGTTGATCTTGCGGCGGAAATCCTTGGCCGGCGTGAGAAAGACCTGCTTGGCAAGTTGCTGCGTCAGCGTCGATGCGCCTTCAACTTTCTTGCGGGCGATGAGGTCTTTCAACGCAGCACGGAAGATCGCTTTCGGGTTGATGCCGCCGTGGTGATAGAAGTCGGCATCCTCGGTGGCGATGATCGCTTGCACGATGAAAGGCGACATGTCGCGCTTGGCGACGACGATCCGTTTCTGAATGGAGTACTCCGCGAATCCGATTCCGTTGCGGTCGTAGATCCGCGTGATGATCGCCGGTTGATAGTTCTCGAGCGACTTGACCAGAGGGACGCTGATGGCGTGGGCGAGCAGGAATCCGCTGGGGATGCCGAGGACGATGGCCAGTAGGAGAATGATCAGACGCGACTTGCGGCGGCTGCGCGGGATCGCCGCGGGAGGAAGGTCGAGAGCATCAGACACAGCGAGAGTGTAACAAAGCGCATCACGTTCCTCGTTCCTAAACGGACCTCTGTAGAATGGCGCCGATGTCGACCCTCTCTCCACCGAAGGCTCCTCCGGTTCCCGACTGGAGCCGCCTGGTCGCCGATTCGATCGCCCAGCACGGTCCGTGGCACACCTACCTGAAGCTGGTGGAAGCGCGCGGACGCTATCCCGATGACCTTTCACGCCTCGGCTACGCGGAGATTCTGCGAAACATGATCGTGCGCGATTTTCTCCACAATCCGAAAGGGATGCAGGCCATGCCGAAGCTGACGCCTGAGTTCCTGACGAACTTCGACCGCTTCAATCTGACCGCCCAGGAGGGCTATCTGGTGTCACTCATCGATGGCCGGCTCGACCTGCAAAAACTGCTGCTCGTCAGTCCGTTCGATCACTTCACGACGTTGTTCAATCTCGCCAAGCTGCAGCATGAGCGCGCGATCACGGTGCCGCAATGAGCGTGACCGGCGGTAAGTATCCGATCTCCGAGCGGCTCAAGACGCCGATCGCGATCGTCAGCGAGCGCGGTGCCGTCGAATGGAGCAACGCCGCATTCGAAGCGACGTTCGGCGACGATGCGGGCGGCTGGCTGACGGAAGCCTCACGAGCTGTGGCCGGCGAAAGCGGCTGGTTGCAGGGATTCTTTCTCGACGCCGATGAGCTGCGATCGATCGACGTCGACATCGAAGGCCGCACGTATCGCATCGACAAGATCATGCATGTCGACGACTACGATGCGCCATCGGTCGCGCTCTGGTTCGAGGACGTGACGCGGCAACGCGAGGCGGAGCAGGCCAAGTCGGACTTCACCGCGCAGATCGTTCACGATCTTCGCGGCCCGCTCTCCGGCATCCAGGGCACGCTCGAATTCGTTCTTTCGCAAGAAGGCACGAAGCTCGATGCGGTCAACACCGATCTTCTGGCTGAGGCCAAGCGCGAGTCCGAACGGATGATGGGACTGATCAACGAGATCATGGATTTCTCGAAGATCCAGTCCGGCAGTTTCGCCGTCGAGCAGGAGCCGGTGCGCGTCGCCGGTCTGCTCAAGCGCGCCGTGCGCAGCCTGCAGAGCGTGGCCTCGCGCGACGAAGTCTTCCTCCTCTCCGCGCACGGCCGCGACGTGCCGCAAATCATCGGCAGCGTGGAGAAGCTGACGCAGGCGGTGATCAACCTGATCTCGAACTCACTGAAGTTCACGCCGAAGAAAGGTCTGATCTCGGTCGGCGCGCAAATCCTGCGCAAGGGCGACGTAGCCGAAGCAATCGTGATCACCGTGACGGACAGCGGCATGGGCATTAAAGCGACGGAGCTGCAGCAGATCTGGGACAAATACAAACAGAGCGGCAACAAGTCCCTCCGCGGCGGCGGCGGTACCGGCCTCGGCCTCTACATCGTCAAACAGGTCGTCGAAGCCCACGGCGGCGAAGTGACGGTAGCCTCGGTCGAGGGCGTAGGCACGAGCATGGTGCTGAAGCTGCCGGTGAAAAGGGCGGCGTAACAAACGGAAGCCGTATGAGTGGACCGCTACTCCTCGTCGCCCAGGTCATCGAAGTCGTCCCCGATCGGCGCATGTGGATTCCGTTCGTTGTAGATCGTTCGAAGGAGCTCAAAATAGTGCGCCTCATCGATCTCCTGGAGTGTTGAGCAATTCACCAACCGCAGGATTTCCGGTTCGGAATTTGAGGCTGTGATTGGCCGGTAACAGACCGCAGTGACATTCTCAAACTTCTCACCAGGATCCGTGTACTCGCGTCTGCCGCTAGCCAGAGAAAACAGCTTGCAGGCTCGGTCAAAAGTCGACATCCGACGTAGTGGCGTGCGGTCGGAGTCTGCCGCGTCCGGAAACGCAAACAACGCGCAGACGACTGAATACGGGAACCGCATGTGGAGCGTGATTGCCTCCGTCATCAGGTCTCCGAAGCGGTTCTTCAGATTCTTTCCAAATGGCGGAAAACCGATCGTTTTGACCGAAACGGCGAGCAACAGTCCGTGCTGCTCGTCGGCGTAGCTAACGTCGACTTTTTTTGGACCCAATCCGCCCTGGAACGCTCGCTCGCCGGGTCCGCCCGGGAACGGCTTCGTATTCTCGAAGCCTCGTTCCCGAAGATTCACGGCGGCATATTCGGCAAGAACGCGTGAAAGACGTTCCGACCAGCTCTTCTTCTCGTTCCGGTCAGAGGCGAGATCCCACTGTCCTGCGTGAATAAGCGTCTCTTTCAGTTCCATTTGGCGCAATTCTATAGCGGCGTTGTTGAAGCATTCTCGCCGCGTCGGCCAATCGCACACAGTCTTTTGCGGCAAAGCCTTTCCTTCGCAACGTCACCTCATCGACCAACTGGCGAGCCGCTTCTTCCCTGCCGGCCCGCAACAGACCGTCAACTTCGACCGTAAGCCCTTCGATATCCGTGACATCCATCTCGGGCAAGAGCACACGCGCAGCCTCGCGTGGCTCGAGTTTCAGCATGCCCCCGCCCATGGCATGACCCTCGATCTCCGCGCTCAAGAGCGAGATCGAGCTTTGCCATGCGGCCGCAAGGGCACGCGCGCTAAATGACGTGTGCCGCAAGCGAAGCACGTGAAGTGTGTTCGGCGCATACAGGCCGGCGTCATTCGCAACGAGCCGAGGACGCGCACCACTCATGTAGGTAAGAAAAGCGTCGGCCTTGTACACGTTCGGTACGCGATACCACGGGTTTCGCGTACGGCATTTGTAGCGCTGCGGTACTCCCAGAGAGACCCCGTAGTCCAGGTATTTCCGGATCGAATCGCGGACGACGCCCGATTCCAGAGTCAGCAGATATGACGAAGCGCCGCTCACGAGGCCAAGCTCCCAATCGGGCTCTGTGATGACAGCTCCGTGAAACGCGCTGCCGCGGCAGACGACCCTGGCTAGGCAGGAACGAGGAAGGCGGTACGCTCGCAACACTTCCGGCGTGACATGAAAAAAGTCGTTCGCCCCGGTGACGTAACCGATCCCGACATCGGCAATGTCCCCCAGTTCGGTGCAGAACTCGCGGGCAGCGTTGTAGAGATCGCGGTACTCGTAGGGTAAGTGAAGCGCGCTGAAGCGCTCTTTGTCAGCAATCACTGCTCGAACATCGATATCCGCCAACGAAACCGGATCCGAAGTCAGACCATCCGCGTTCACAAAGTTCCGGATGGATAAGCGGTCCGCGCTGCCTTCACCCTTCCCATTTGCGAGTAAAAGCACGGTTGCTTCGTTGATCAACGGAAACAGTGGTTCTTCAAATGTGAGGAGCGTTACCTCGGAGAACTGTGTGGCGAGAAACCGGAGCACCGGCTTCGCGTAACGCGCATGCACAATTTCGTACGGCACCACCATCGCCAGACGCCCACCCCCCTTCAGGATGGACACGCTGTGGACGATGAAGGGTGCCCACGAGCTTGCCAGCTGCGATAAGTCAACCCCCTGCTCGGCCGCTCGGCGAAGGGCCTTACGCCTCGCGCTGCCGGCAAAACTCTGGTACCGAATGAACGGTGGGTTACCAACGACCGCATCACACAGCGGAAGATGTCGTGGCGCAGTGGGAGTCGACGCTCC